>JAOACN010000125.1 GCA_026417815.1 Chloroflexaceae bacterium
GTGCTGCGGCCGCAGCACGCTGCGGCCTACCCGCCTATGTTCACCTCAGGCGATCAGCACCCGCACCCCGAGGCGCTCCAGGGCCGCGCGGGCATCCTCGGGCAGCCCGGCGTCAGTCACGACCGTGTGAATGGCGCTTAAGGGCGCGACCTTGATGAACCCCGTGCGGCCCCACTTGCTCGAGTCGGCCAGCAGGACAATCTCGCGGGCCGCGCGCACCATGGCCCGCTTGATCTGGGCGATCTCGATCGTTGAATCGGTCACCCCTGCGGCCAGATCCACGCTTTCGGCGGCCAGGAAGAGCTTCGCCACGGCCATGCCCTCCAGGGCCTGCTCGGCAAGCGGCCCGAGGGTGCCGAAGGTGGCGTAATTGACCGTGCCGCCGAGGAGGATCACCCGCGCCTCGGGCAGCAGCCGCAGCTCCAGGGCCACGTTCAGCGCATTGGTGACCACGGTGAGCGGCCCGGAGTGGGGCAGATGGGGGACCATTTCGACCACCGTCGTACCGGCATCCATCAGAATGACATCGCCGGGTGCGACCAGACCAGCCGCGACGCAGCCGATGCGCTGCTTGGCGGCCAGGTTCATCGTGGCGCGCTGGTCGAAGGCGATCAGCGCGCTGCGAGTGGCAGGGGCCACCGCCCCGCCCCGGTCGCGCACCACCAGCCCCTCCTGCTCCAGATGGGCCAGGTCGCTGCGGATCGTCACCGGGGAGACCTGGAACAGTTCGGCCAGTTCCTGCACCCGCACCGAGCCGCGCTGGCGCACCAGCGCCGCGATGCGGCTGCGCCGGTCGAGCATCAGCGGCGTTTCGAGTTCACCCTGGGGCGGCGCTGTGGTAAGGGGCTCCTCCATTGTGCCCTCCTTCACGCAGTGGTGGTTGCGCTTCCATTGTACGCGAGAAATATCGAAAGTCAAGGAAAATTTGCGTAAGGCCCAGGACCCGTGCAGCGTTCCTGGAGCAGCATAGGCGCCCCACATCCCGCCGCGGGAGGCGGACGTTGCACACAGGCCCCGTGCGTAAGCCTGGTTTCCCGGCGCAGGAAAGCCCTCCAGTAGGCGCGGCTTGCAGCCGCGCGCCACCCGCCGATGCGTGGCTCATCAAGAATATAAACCGGTATTCGCCCTGTAGCCCGGCGGCTGAAGCCGCTGGCTACCGATGCGAAGCCCGCCTGCGCGGGCTATGCCGGATTTCATTCTCAATCTTTATCAAGCCGCGCCTACGGACACTGGCATCCCCCTTCCCGCGGATTATCGAAAGTTATCGAAAATAGTTATTGACAAAATCGAAAGTCAATGCTATCTTAGAACAAACCACCGCAATGGACTAGAAACCAGGGGAGGAACACTATGAGTCGCATCGTCGCGATCACCGCCTGTCCGACCGGGGTGGCCCACACGCTGATGGCCGCCGAGGCCCTCCGCAAGACCGCCGCCGCCATGGGACATCAGATCGAGGTAGAGACCCAGGGCGCCGAGGGCGCTCGCAACGTCCTCAGCGCCGCGAGCATCGCCGCCGCCGATGTGGTGGTGGTCGCGGCTGATATTCGGGTTGATACCGGCCGTTTCGCCGGCAAGCCGATTTACGAAACCCGCACCAGCGAGGCGATTACGAAGACACGCGCCGTGCTCGACGCGGCGCTGGCGCTCCTCCCCGCTTCCTCCTCGCCACCCGCGCAGGCCCCCGCCATCCCGGTTGCGCCGGTCGCAAAGCGCCTGGTGGGCATTACCTCGTGCCCCACCGGCATCGCCCATACCTTTATGGCCGCCGAGGGGCTCCGTAAAGGCGCCGAACAGCTCGGTCACCAGATCAAGGTCGAGACCCAGGGCTCGGTGGGCGCGCAGAACACTCTGACGGCGGAGGAGATCGCCGCCGCCGACGCGGTGGTGATCGCCGCCGACACTAAGATCGATCTGAGCCGCTTCGCGGGCAAGCCTGTGTATAGTACCTCAACCAAAGCCGCCATCCACGATGGGGCGGCGGTGATTGCCACGGCCCTCAAGGAGGCGACGGTGCACGGCGGCGCTGCGGCCGGCGGCGGCGCCGACCTGAGCGCCCAGGTCGCGGCGGCGAAGGCGGCCCGCAGCGCCCGCGCCAGCGGCCCCTACAAGCATCTGATGACGGGGGTGAGCTATATGCTGCCCTTCGTCGTCGCTGGCGGCCTGCTGATCGCCCTGGCGTTCGCCCTCGGCGGAATCTATGTTTACGAGGAGGCCAATAAGGGGACCCTGGGCTGGGCGCTGTTCCAGATCGGCGCCCCGTCGGCCTTCGCCCTGATGGTGCCCATTCTGGCCGGCTTTATCGCCTACTCCATCGCTGACCGCCCGGGCCTCGCCCCCGGCATGATCGGCGGTATGCTCGCTGCTTCGAGCGGCGCCGGTTTCCTTGGCGGCATTATCGCCGGGTTCATCGCCGGCTACAGCGTCGCCTGGCTGAACCGCGTGCTCAATCTGCCGCCGACCCTGGCCGGTCTCAAGCCGGTGCTGATCCTGCCGTTGCTCGGCGCAAGCATCACCGGCCTGTTGATGATCTATGTCGTCGGCGGCCCGGTCAGCGCCGCGCTCGCCGCACTGACCGCCTGGCTCCAGGCGATGGAGTCAAGCGGCGCGGTGGTCCTGGGGCTCATCCTTGGCGCGATGATGGCCTTTGATATGGGCGGTCCGGTGAACAAGGCGGCCTACGCCTTCGCGACGGGGCTGCTGGCCAGCCAGGTCTTCACGCCTATGGCCGCGGTGATGGCCGCGGGAATGACCCCGCCCCTGGGACTGGCGCTGGCTACCTGGCTGTTCAAGGATCGCTTCAGCGGCGAGGAGCGCGAGGCGGGCAAGGCTGCCGCCGTGCTGGGGATCTCCTTCATCACCGAGGGCGCCATTCCCTTCGCTGCCAGGGATCCCTTCCGGGTCATTCCTGCGATTATGGCCGGCTCGGCCGTTGCCGGCGCGCTCTCGATGCTCTTTGGCTGCACCCTCCAGGTGCCCCACGGCGGCGTCTTCGTTCTGCCCATCCCCAACGCGGTCGGCAACCTGCCGATGTACCTGGTCGCTATTCTGGCCGGCACGCTGGTTACCGCCGGCATGCTCTACGCCCTGAAACGCCCCGTGGCCGTCACCGCGGCCCCCGCGGCGGAAACGACCCGGCCAGTGACGGCCTGACCGACTGAACGGCAGGGTCCCGTGGCGCAACCCTGCGGATTGCACCACGGGACCAGATGGACAACTACGGCCATGGTTCGGCCACGATGTAAAGGAGCCCTCCAATGCTCGAGCTTACCCCCGCCACGGTGCGCCTGGGCGCCACCGCCGCAAATAAAGAAGAGGCCATCCGTCAGGTTGCGATGTTGCTGGTGGAGGCCGGCTACATCGCCCCGGCCTACGTCGAGAGTATGCTGGCCCGCGAGCAACAGGCCAATACCTACCTGGGCAACGGGATCGCCATTCCCCACGGCATGGGCCAGGACCGGGAACTGATCCACCGAACGGGGATCGCCGTGCTGCAACTGGCCAGTGTCGTGCCCTGGAAGGATGATGCCCAGGCGCGCCTGTTGATCGGCATCGCCGCTCGCTCCGATGAGCATCTGCCCTTGCTGGCCAATCTGGTGGACGTGCTGGGTGACGTCGATCTGGCGACCCAACTCGCCACTACCAGCGATCCACAGGTGATCATCCGCCACCTGACCCGTCCCCGAACACCTGGCGCCTCTGCCGAGGCGGTCTGGGAGGACGGGCCAGCGGTGACCGTGCCCATAGGCAGCCACGCCGGGTTGCACGCTCGCCCCGCGACGGTGTTCGTGGATCTGGCCAACCAGTTCGCCGCCGCGATCCAGGTGAGCTACAACGGCCAGACGGCCAACGGCAAGGCCCTGGCGGCGCTGCTGCGCCTCGGCGCTCCCCACGGCGCGCCGATCCGCATCGCCGCCCGCGGCCCCGACGCCGAGGCGGCCGTGGCCGCCCTGGGCGCGGCGGTCGCCGCGGGGCTGGAGGACGAGGCCCCAACGCTCACGCCGGATAGCGAAACGTTCCGCTGGCGCCCAGCCAGGAGCGACCGGGCGGTGATCGGCGTCGCCGCCTCCCCGGGTCTGGCGATTGGCCCCCTCTACCATTACCAGGTCCGGCGCCTGGTGGTGCGCGACGTGGCCGAAAACGCGGCCCGCGAGCACGAACGGCTCCACGCGGCTCTGGCCACTGCCCGCGAGGAACTGGGCACGATCTACGAATCGGTACGGGAGCGCGCTGGACGGGGCGAGGCGGCGATTTTCCGCGCCCACCAGGCCCTCCTCGCCGACCCGGAACTGGTCGCCCAGGTCGAGGGGCTGATTGACGAGGGGCACGGCGCGGCCTGGGCCTGGCAGCGGGCCATCGAGGAGCGCGTCGGCACGCTGCAACGCCTGGCCGATGAGCGCCTGGCCGCCCGCGCCGTAGATCTGAACGACGTCGGGCAACGGGTGCTGCGGCTGATGGTCGCGGTCGAAACCGAGGCGCCGGCCCTGCCCGCCGGGCCGGTCATTCTCATTGCCGAGGATCTGTTGCCCTCCGATACCGCCCGCCTTGACCCCAGGCTGATCCTCGGCCTGGCGACGGCCAGCGGCGGCCCGACCTCCCACACGGCGATTATCGCCCGCTCGCTGGGCATTCCGGCCCTTGTCGGCGCCGGACCCGCCTTGCTGGAGCAGCCCGCCGGCGCGCCCGGCATCCTCGATGGCGGCGCTGGCGCGCTGTACGTCAATCCGGAAGCGGACGACCTGGAGTCGGCCCGGCGCGCCCAGGCCGAACTGGCCCGCCTGCGCAACGTAGAGTACCAGACGCGCTACGAACCGGCCCTGACCACCGACGGCCACCGTATTGAGGTGCTCGCCAATGTGCAGCGCCCCAGCGAGGCCGAGCCGGCGGTCAACGCCGGGGCCGAGGGCATCGGGTTGCTGCGCACCGAGTTTCTGTTCCTCGAGCGGGCCACGCCGCCCGGCGAAGAGGAGCAGTACGAAGCCTATGCCGCGATGGTCCGGGCGCTTAACGGCCTGCCGCTTACCATTCGTACCCTTGACATCGGCGGCGACAAGGCCGTTCCCTACCTCGATCTGCCGCCGGAGGACAACCCCTTCCTGGGGGTGCGCGGGCTGCGACTCTGCCTGCGGCGGCCCGATCTGTTCCGGCCCCAACTGCGGGCGATCTACCGCGCGGCCTGTCTCGGCCCGGTCAGGCTGATGTTCCCTATGGTCGCCACTCTGGAGGAACTGCGCCAGGCGAAGGCCATCGCTGAGGAGGTGCGTCTCGAGGTGGACGCGCCGCCGATTGACATCGGCATCATGGTCGAAGTGCCCTCTACTGCACTGATGGCCGCCGAATTCGCCGCCGAGGCGGACTTCTTCTCCATCGGCACCAACGACCTGACCCAGTACGTCCTGGCGATGGACCGGCTGCATCCGGCCCTGGCAAAGCAGGTGGACGGCCTGCATCCGGCGGTGCTGCGGCTGGTTGACCAGGTGGCGCGCGCGGCGCAGGCCGCCGGACGCCACGTGGGGGTCTGCGGCGGAGTAGCGGGTGAACCCCACGGCGCGGCCATCCTGGCAGGATTGGGCGTCCACGAGTTGAGTATGAGCATCCCCAGCGTGGCCGCGGTCAAGGCGCGTCTGCGTTCGCTGTCGCTGGAACAGGCCCGCGACCTGGCGCGCCGGGCCCTGGCCTGCCGCACCGCCGACGAGGTGCGTGGTCTAACCATTGGCGCGCGCGTCGCCGGTGTGGGAGGAGGCCAGCGATGAACGCCACGCCTGAGATGATCACGGTCACGCTCAACCCGGCGATTGACCGCACGGTAACCATCACCGACTTCGCAGCGGGCAAGGTGAACCGTGTCGAGCAGGTTCAGGATCACCCCGGCGGCAAGGGGGTCAACGTGGCGGTAACCCTGGCCGACGCGGGCCACGCGGTGGCAGCGACGGGGTTCCTGGGCCGCGAGAATGCGACGAGCTTCGAGGATCTGTTCGCCCGCAAAGGGATCACCGACCAGTTCGTGCGCATCGCCGGCCGCACACGGGTGGGGATCAAGATCATTGACCCGGCGCAGCAGCAGACGACCGACATCAACTTTCCCGGCCCGGCCCCGGCGCCATCCGACCTGGACGCGCTGCGCGCGCGCCTGGCGGACTCGCCGGCGCCGTGGGTGGTCCTGGCGGGGAGCCTGCCCGCCGGCGTCGCACCGACGCTCTACCGCGATCTGATCGGCGACCTGAAGGCCCGGGGGCGAAGCGTGGTTCTCGACACGAGCGGCGAGCCGCTCGCCGCGGCCCTCGCCGTCGCGCCGCGGATCATCAAGCCCAACATTCATGAACTGGAGGCGCTGATCGGCGCCCCGCTCCCCAACGAGGCGGCCATCATCGCAGCGGCGCGGGAACTCCTCGCGGTGGGGATGGCGCTGGTGGTCGTCTCGATGGGCAGCGCGGGTGCGCTGTTCATCACCGCCGACGAGGCGCTGCGCGCCGCGCCACCACAGGTAACGGCGCGCAGCACCGTCGGCGCGGGCGATGCCATGGTGGCGGGCATTGTCGCGGCGCAGGCGCGGGGCTACAACCTCGAAGACACCGCGCGCCTGGCGACGGCCTTCGCCGTGGACGCGATCAGCCGCGTGGGGGCCGGCCTGGGCGACCCGGCCACCCTCGCCGACCTGGCCCGCCGCGTCGCCGTGTCGGCCGCGATGCCGGCGCTGGTATGACCTGAGGTGAACTCCTACCACGAAGGAGCGACGATCGCCAGGATCAGGGAGGACTGGCGAGGGCCAGGCCCTCGCCAGCCCTCCCTTCTGGCAAGGCCACAGGGTGATCCAGGTTACCCCCACATCATTTGGCGGGTCGGTCGGGAGGCGGGACCGCAGCGTTCCGCGCCTATGTACCGTCGGCGCAACCTTCCGGGTTGCGCCAGCACGCCGCCACGGCCGCCTGGCCGAGTGACAGGCCGCCGTCGTTCGGCGGGACGCGGCGGTTGATCAGGGTCTCGAAGCCGTCGGCGGCGAGGCGCGGCAGCAGGCTCTCCACCAGCAGCCGGTTCTGGAACACGCCGCCACTCAACGCCACCACCTCCAGTCCGGTGCGCTCACGGGCCAGCCGGCAGGCCGCCGCCAGACACGCGGCGATGGTGGCGTGGAAGCGCCCCGCGATGACCCCCACGCTCACGCCACTTCGCACATCCTCCACCAGCGCGCGGATGGCCGGGCGCATATCCAGGCGGAAAGGGGCGTCCAGGATGATCGAGAAGGGGTAGCCGCGCTCCACCGGTTCGGCGGCATGCTCGAAGGCGATCGCCGCCTGGCCCTCGTAGGACGCCTCGGGGTGCAGGCCCGCCAGCGCCGCCGCCGCGTCGAAGAGCCGCCCCATGCTCGAGGTCGGCGGGCTGTTGAGGCCCCGCTCGATCATGCGCTTGATCAACTCGATCCGCAACGGGTCAAGCCCCTTCAGCAGCGGCAGGTCCAGCACGGCGAGGTCCGGGCCATAGGCATGCCACAGGTAGGCCAGGGCCATGCGCCAGGGCTGCCGGGCCGCCGCGTCGCCTCCGGGCAGCGGCACGTAGGTCAGGTGGCCGAGGCGGGAATACTCCGCCAGGGTCGCCAGGAGTACCTCGCCGCCCCAGATCGCCCCGTCGGGGCCGTAGCCCGTGCCGTCGGCGGCGATGCCGATCACCGGCCCCGCGTGCCCGTGCTCGGCCAGGACGCTGGCGATGTGGGCGTGGTGGTGCTGCACGCCAATCTTGGTGGCAATTGGCAGCGCCAGGGCCTCCTTGGTCGCCAGGTACTCCGGGTGCAGGTCGTAGGCCACCACCTCGGGCGCAATGTCGAAGAGCCGCTCGAAGTGGGCGATCCCTTCGCGGAAGGAGGTGAGGGTCTCCAGATTCTCCAGGTCGCCGATGTGGTGGCTGAGGACGGCCTCGCGCTCGCGGAAGAGGCAGAAGGTGTTCTTCTGGTGCGCGCCGACGGCCAGGATGGGCCGCGGGGCGGCCAGATCGAGGCGCAGCGGTTCGGGCACGTAGCCCCGCGAGCGCCGCAGGGGTTGCTCGCCGCCGGCCACCACGCGGGTGACGCTGTCGTCGCAGCGGATGTGGATGGGCCGGTTATGGCTGAGAATGGCGTCGGCAATAGAAGCGAGCCGCGCGCGGGCGTCGTCGTCGCGGTAGGCGATCGGCTCATCGCTCAGGTTGCCGCTGGTGAGCACCAGCACCGCGGGCTGCGCCGGATCGCGGCGGGCGGCGAAGGCGTCGAGCAGCAGGGTGTGCAGCGGGGTGTAGGGGAGCATCAGGCCCAGGGTGGCGTGGCCGGGGGCCACATCGGGGGCCACGGGCGCCTCGGGCAGCCGGTCGAGCAGCACGATCGGACGCCGCGGGGAGAAGAGCAGCGCCTCCTCGTCCGCGCTCAGGGCGCACAGGCGCCGGACGGTGGTCAGGTCGGGGGCCATGAGCGCAAAGGGTCGGGCCTCGCGTTGTTTGCGCCGGCGCAGCCGGGTGACGGCGCCAGCATTCAGCGCGTCGCAGGCCAGGTGGTAGCCGCCCAGGCCCTTGACCGCCACAATCGCCCCGGCGGCCAGCGCCGCCGCCGCCTCCAGTGGGGGCATGCCCGCGGCAGCAAAGCTGTCGTCCAGCGCCTCCCACCGCAACTGCGGCCCGCAGACCGGGCAGGCGTTGGGCTGGGCGTGAAAGCGCCGGTCGAGGGGATCCTCGTACTCGGCACGGCAGGCGGGGCAGAGGGTGAACTGGCGCATGGTCGTGCGGTCGCGGTCGTAGGGAATGTCGAGCACGATGGTGAAGCGCGGGCCGCAGTTGGTGCAGTTGATGAAGGGATAACCGTAGCGCCGGTCGGCGGGGTCGCGCAGTTCGCGCAGGCAATCGGCGCAGGTGGCGCTGTCGGGGGCGATCAGGGTGCGCCGGGTGGCCGCAGCGGCGCTGGCGACGATGGTGAAGCCGCTGTCACCCCGGGGCGGCAGTGGCGCGCGCTCCAGGCTCTCGATCCGCGCCAGGGGCGGCGCCTCGTTCCGCAGCGCCGCCACGAACCGCTCCAGGTCGGCGGGCGGCCCTTCGATCTCGATCGTGACCCCGGCGCTGTCGTTGCGCACGAAGCCCGCCAGCCCCAGCCGGTGGGCCAGCCCGAACACAAAGGGGCGAAAGCCGACCCCCTGCACGATCCCCCGCGCCAGTACCCGCCAGCGCGCCACCCGCTCGCGTTCTTTCGTCTGCATGGTTTGATTATAGAACGTGAATGGCGCGGATGGGGCGGATTCGCGCGGTTTTTTTGTGGAGTTGACGGGGCCGTAGGCCCCTCCGAGCCTACGGACTCCCGCAGGGCCGCACCAGCGCGGGCCGTCAAGCCCTCGTTCGCCCCATGCAAAGCAAATGAAAAAATATTTTCACTGTCAAAGCAGTTGACATGGCCCACCTGCCTCAGGTAGAATGATACATATTACCGGGAGCAATGAATACTTCCCCCCTGGTTGCGGGCTTGCACGGCAAGGGTTACCCTGGATGCGCTGGTTGGGACGAAGCATTTCGCGCCCCCGGGGTATCGCTTTGGAAAGCCGCGCGCTCCCAACACATGCCCTCCGGCGGGCAGGGGCGTGAGGAAGCCTGGTTTCCCCATCTTTACAGTAGAGACCGGCAAAGAGCATCCCAATGACGAGTAGCAATGGCGCCACTTCTCCCCGCAGCGCTTCGCTGGAGGCGCTGCTTGATCGTCTGAACGAGCCGCGCACGGTTCAGGCGTTGCACCAGTTGCTCGACCATGACGAACTGCTGGCCTATTCGGCCGGGGCGCTGGACGGATTGATCCGCCGGGGTGAGACGATCACCGACAATGTCGCCGCCAGTCTCGATGAGGTGCGGCAGGCCCTGCCGGCGGAGAGCGGGGTCTACCTGCGCGAGCTGGCGGCCCTGGCCAGGGAACTGCCCGCCATTACGGCCACGGCCACGCAACTGGCGCAACTGTCGGCCCAACCGGAGTTTCAGGCCACCCTTACCGCCCTGCGCAACCCGGCAACGCTCCAGGCCATCAACCAGCTCCTGGGCCAGCTTGAACTGGTCGCCTTCGCCCTTACGGCGGCGAACAGTCTGTTGCAGCGCGGCGAGGAACTGACCGACAATATCCGCTCCAGCCTCGACGATGTGCGCGGCGCCATCCCCAGCGAAAGCAACGAGGTGATCGCCCAGATCCTCTCGCTGGCCGTGCTGCTGCCCTACCTCCCCCGGCTCGTCGCCGTGGCGCCGAAGTTCATCGAGATTATCGAGCGGCTGGCGCCCTTCGTTGCCTCACAAGAGTTTGACGCCTTGCTCAGCTCCGGCGTGTTCCAGCCGGCGACGGTGAAGCTGGTCGGGCAGGCCGGCGACGCCTTTGTGGCCAGCTACGAAGAGCAGCGCCGCCATCCGCCGAAGCGGGGCCTGCTCAGCCTGCTGGGCACGCTGCGCGACCCTGATGTGCAGCGGGCCGCGGCGCTCATCGTGGCCTTCGGGAAGCGTTTTGGGCATTCGCTGGAGCGGTGAAGAGATCCCGCATGCACGAACTATCCATTGCCCTGAGTCTCGTGGAGATCGTCGAGGAGGCGGCCCGCCGCGCCGGGGCCGAGCGCGTGGTCGCAGTGCACCTGCGCCTGGGGGCCATGTCCGGCGTGGTGCAGGAGGCCCTGGAGTTCTGCTTCCCGCTCGCGGCCCAGAACACCCTGGTCGAAGGGGCGCGGCTGGAGATCGAGACGGTTCCGCTGGTGCTGGCATGCGCCCCCTGTGGTCGCGATGTGCAGCCGGAGGAGGGCAGTTTTCGCTGCCCGTTCTGCGGCGCCCCGAGTATGCACATCCGCCAGGGGCGCGAGCTTGAGGTGACCGGGGTCGAGGTTCCCGACCCTGAACCGGCCATGGAGGAACGCTGATGTCAACCCTATCCACGCGCTTGCTGGAGATCCGCACCGGCGTCCTCAGCAAGAACGACCAGTTGGCGGCGCGCCTGCGCGAGCGTTTTCAGGCCGCCGGGGTGCTGGCGCTCAACTTCGTCTCCAGCCCCGGCAGCGGCAAGACGGCCCTCCTGGAGCGCACCCTTGCCGAACTGGTGCGGGCCGGGCGCCGCCCGGCGGCCCTGGTGGGCGACCTGGCGACCGATAACGACGCCCGCCGCCTGGAACGCAGCGGCGCCCTCGTTCGCCAGATTGAGACCCGCGATATGTGCCACCTGGAAGCCGAGATGATCAGCGCGCACCTGGACGCGGCGGGCTGGAACCTGGCGGAGCTCGATTTTCTCTTCATCGAGAACGTTGGCAATCTGGTGTGCCCCTCCGGCTACGACCTGGGTGAACAGGTGCGGGTGGTGCTGCTGTCGGTCACCGAGGGCGAGGACAAGCCGGTGAAGTACCCGGTGTTGTTCACCTCCGCCGATGTCGCCATCATCACCAAGCTCGATCTGGCCGAGGCATGCGGGATCGATCTGGCCCTGATGCGCCGGAACATCGAGGAGGTACGGCCCGGGATCACGATCTTTGAAACCTCCGCCCGCACCGGGGCGGGCATGGACGCCTGGCTGGCGTGGTTGCTGGCGAGGTGTGTCGAGGGGTAGAGGTGTGGAGGGGTAGAGGTGATTTTTCCACAGCTCCACAGCTCCACACCTCCACATCTCCACAGTTCCAGAGGAGACCGGTATGGCAACCCTGTTATGGCTCCAGGGAGGGGCATGTAGTGGCAACACCATGTCCTTCCTCAACGCTGAGGAACCGAGCGCCTGTGATCTGGTGACGGACTTCGGGATCGAGATTCTCTGGCATCCCTCGCTGGGGATGGAACTGGGCGAGGCCGCGCAGCAACTCTTCTACGCCTGCGCCCGTGGCGAGCGTCCGCTCGATATTTTCGTGTTCGAGGGGACGGTGATCCTGGGGCCGAACGGCTCGGGCCGCTACGATATGTTCGCCGATCGGCCGATGAAGGACTGGGTGTACGAACTGGCCAACCAGGCCAGCATCGTGGTGGCGATCGGCGATTGCGCCTGCTGGGGCGGCATCCCCGCCGTGGCCCCCAATCCCAGCGAGTCGGTCGGCCTGCAGTACCTCCGCAAGGCGAAAGGCGGGTTCCTCGGCGGCGACTGGCGCTCCAGGGCCGGTCTCCCGGTGATCAACATCCCCGGCTGCCCCGCCCACCCCGACTGGGTGACCCAGATCCTGGTGGCCGTGGCCAGCGGGCGCGCCGGGGACGTGGCCCTCGACGAGTTGCAGCGCCCGCAGACCTTCTTCAAGAGCTTTACCCAGACTGGCTGCACCCGCGTGCAGTTCTTTGAGTACAAGCAGCCCACCATGGAGTTTGGGCAGGGCACCCGCACCGGCTGCCTGTTCTACGAGTTCGGCTGCCGCGGCCCCATGACCCGCTCGCCCTGCAATCGCATCCTCTGGAACCGCCAGTCATCCAAGACCCGCGCCGGCATGCCCTGCACCGGCTGCACCGAGCCCGAGTTTCCCTTCTTCGACCTGGCGCCCGGTACGGTGTTTAAAACCCAGAAGGTCAGCGGCACTATTCCTCGTGACGTGCCCACTGGCACCGATCCGATCAGCTACATGGCCCTGGCGGCGGCGGCTCGCGTGGCGGCGCCCAGGTGGTCGAAAGAAGATATGTTCGTGGTGTAGCCCGCGACGCGGGACCAGAGGAGCGATGAGTTATGGCTACCGTGACCGATCTTTCCCCCGCGGGCGCTACGGCCCTCGATCTGCACGTCAGCCCCCTCGGGCGGGTGGAAGGCGACCTTGACGTGCGCGTGTCCATCCGTGACGGGGTGGTAACCAGCGCCTGGACCGAGGCGGCCATGTTCCGGGGCTTTGAGATCATCCTCAAGGGGAAGGACCCCCAGGCCGGCCTGATCGTCACCCCGCGGATCTGCGGCATCTGCGGCGGCAGTCACCTCTACAAGGCGGCCTATGCCCTCGATACCGCCTGGAAGACCGAGTTGCCCCCCAACGCCACCCTGGTGCGCAACATCGCCCAGGCCTGCGAGACGTTGCAGAGCATCCCGCGCTGGTTCTACGCCCTCTTCGCCATTGACCTGGTGAACAAAAACTACGCCCGGGCCGAGGGCTACGAGGAGGCCGTGCGCCGCTTCGCGCCCTTCGTGGGCACGAGCTACGAAGCCGGCGTGACCCTCTCGGGCAAGCCGGTGGAGGTCTACGCGATCTACGGCGGCCAGTGGCCCCACTCCAGCTTCATGATCCCCGGCGGGGTCATGTGCGGCCCCACTCTCGCCGACGTGACCCGCTCGATCGCCATTCTGGAGTACTGGAAGGACGAGTGGCTGGAGAAACGCTGGCTGGGCTGTTCGGTGGACCGCTGGCTCGAGAACCGTTCCTGGGCCGATGTGCTGGCCTGGGTGGACGAGAACGAGAGCCATTACAACTCCGACTGCGGCTTCTTCATTCGCTACGCCCAGCGGATCGGGCTGGACAGGTTCGGCGCCGGCTTCGGCAACTACCTGGCCACCGGCACCTACTTCAACCCCGAGAAGTACGCCCGCCCGACCATCGAGGGCCGCAATGCCGCGCTGATCAACCGCTCGGGGGTCTTCGCCGACGGCGTCTACTACGACTTCGACCAGGCCAATGTGCGCGAGGACGTGACCCACGCTTTCTACGAGGGCAACCACGCCCTGCACCCCTTCGAGGGCCGCACCGAGCCGCTGGACCCGGCGGTCGGGCGCAAGCAGGGCAAGTACACCTGGGCCAAGGCCCCGCGCTACGAGATCCCTGGCGTTGGCGCGAAGCCCCTGGAGGCCGGCCCGCTGGCGCGGCAGGTGATCGCCGGCAAGCCTGGCGCCGAGTCCTGGCAGGACTACGACCCGCTCTTCCACGACGCGGTGACCACCGTTGGCCCCAGTGTGCTGGTGCGGGTGCTGGCGCGCATGCACGAGGCGCCCAAGTACTACAAACTGGCCCGCAAATGGCTCGATGAACTTAACCTGCACGAGAAGTTCTACATCAAGCCCCAGGAACTGCCCGACGGGCGGGGCTTCGGCTCCACCGAGGCGGCGCGGGGCAGTCTCTCCGACTGGATCGTGCTCAAGGACGGGAAGATCGAGAACTACCAGGTGGTCACGCCTACGGCCTGGAACATTGGCCCCCGTGACGGCAAGGAGATCAACGGGCCGATGGAGCAGTCCTTCGTCGGCGCGCCAATCGCCGACCCGAGCGATCCGGTCGAACTGGGGCACGTGGCCCGCAGCTTCGACTCCTGCCTGGTCTGCACCGTTCATGCCTACGACGAGAAGAGCGGCAAGGAACTGGCGCGCTTCCGCATTGGCGAGGGGGCGTAGGCGACGGTATGGAAACGGTCATCATCGGCTGCGGCAATCTGTTGCGGGGCGACGATGGAGTCGGCCCCATCCTCATCCGCCGGCTCTGGGAACTCGGCCCGCCGCCGGGCGCGCGGCTGGTGGACGGCGGCACGGCGGGGATGGACGTGGCCTTTCAGATGCGCGGGGCCGCGCGGGTGATCATCGTGGACGCCTCGCGCACCGGCGCAGCGCCGGGCAGCCTCTACCGGGTGCCCGGCGCCACCCTGGAACAGATCCCGCCGCCGCAGGGCATGAACCTGCACGCCTTTCGCTGGGATCATGCCCTGGCCTTCGCCCGCTGGCTGCTCAAGGAGGAATACCCGCGTGACGTGACGGTCTACCTGATCGAGGGCGCATGCTTCGACCCGGGGGCGCCGCTCAGCCAGGCCGTCGCCGAGAGCATGGAGAGCCTGGCGCAGCATCTGCTGGCCGAACTGAGCGCGCCGCTACGCTGGACATCGGAGGTTCGCTGAGTAGCACCAAGGGGCAACATGTATGTCAACCACCCACATCGAACTGACCTCCCTGGGGTACCTGCATTTGCCCGCGGATGTGGCGGAACGGTACTTTCCGCACAACACGGTGGTGGCCCTGCCCAGGGGCCGTGAACTCTGGCTGTTGCCCACGCGCGGGCCGGGAGCGGGCGGGCTGCTGCTTAAGCAGCGCAACGCCCGCGGCGACCGTAGCGTGCTGATCTGGGAACTGCTGCCCTCGGGCACGCCGCCGGGGCCGCGGCCCGCCTTCTGGGACGAGCGCGGCGGCGCGCTGCGCGTCGCGTTGTGACGATTCTCTCCCCCGCTCAGGGAGGGGGCAGGGTGTTTCTCAGGTGTAGGGTTTTCCGGCGCATCCTCGCGTCGCAGGCGCCATCTGGGGCATCGGGACGCCCAACTCCCCCCTCTCCCGCGCGCGGGAGAGGGGGGACAGGGGGGTAAGGACCGTAAGCGCCTCGGAATGCCGAAAACCCTTTCTCGCTCGAAAAACCCTGCACCCGAGAGGGGCTGCGCCCTCCCACTCCCGTCCCTCTGGCAGAAAGGATCGCCCTGACCCGTCATGCACACGAACGATCTAACCGTTCGCCCCCAACCTCTGGGCATTTTTCCGCTGCCAGCGGGCCATCTGGTGTTGCCCCCCGTCGCCGACGGGAGCGCGGCGCTCGCCGAACTGCTGTGTGGCCGCGTTCCCGACACGCTGCCGGCTGCCTGGGGCTTCTTCGCCCACGCCTGCGCTGGCGACGCGCCCGGCGCCCTGGCCGCCCTGGCGGGCGATCCGTCGCCCGAAGCGCGCTATAACCGCTTCGTGCTCGGCGGCGACCCGGCGCTGTACGCCGCACTCCGCGCCGAGGCGCGGGGTGAGTTGCGGCTGCTCGTTGAGGTGGCGGCATACACCCTCGGCCTGGCTGGCCAGCCCCCCGACCCTGCGGAGGCCACCGGCGAGGTGCGCGCCTTCGTGTTGCTGGCCTGCGCCGCCGCTGCCCTGGAGCACGACGCGCCCGCCGAGGCCGAGGCCGATCTCGAGGCCGCCATCGCCTGCGCCACCCCTGTTTCGCCCCTGCTGGCAGCGCAGTCGCACCTCACCCTCGCCGAGACGCAGCTCAGGCGCCCCGGGGCCGAGGCGCTGGCGATGCAGCACTACCGCCAGGCCCTGGCCCTGCTGGCCGGCAGCGGTCTGGAGGACGCGCGCGCCCATGCCTGGCTCAACCTGGGGATGCTCTACCAGGAGCGCGCCAGCGGCCAGCGCGCCCCGCTGCTCGAAGCGGTCAAATGTTACCAGGAAGCCCTGCGGTTCTTCAAGCGAGCGACCCATCCTGAAATGTACGCCCTGGCCCAGAATAACCTGGCCCTGGCCTACCTGGCCATGCCCCTCACCGAGGCCAGCGATCAGTTGCGCATGGCGATCGCCGTGCATGCCCTGCGCGAGGCCCTGAGCGTGGTTACCCGCGAGGATCATCCACGGTTGTGGAGCAGCGCCCGCCTCAACCTGGCCAACGCCCTGCAGTACCTCCCCTCCGCCCGGCCCGAGGAACACCTGGCCGAGGCGGTTGAGCTGTACGAGGAGGTACTGGCCACCCGCGACCCCGATGCCGATCCCCTCGGCTATGGGCGCGTGCTGGCCAACCAGGGCAATGCCCTGGCCCATCTAGGCATCTTCACCCACGCGCGGCCAAAACTGCAAGAGGCGGCCAGGCTCTTCGCCGCCGGCGGCGACCACGAGGCAGCCGCGACTGTGCGCGAGGCACTCGGAGAAATCGAACGGCGTATAGCAGCGCAGCGGGAGGCGCACCGCGATGGAGGCGTATCAACGCCGGCAGTTTGACCTGCTGCCCGCCCTCGCTGTCGAACGATTTGAAGGGGGCAGTGATCCACGTTTTCCCATCCCCCTGCCGGAGGATGGCCACGCGCCACCCGCAAACGATGACGATCCAGGCGCAGTACTACAGTTGTACTTGTCCCGATTGGTGCGCCGGAGCTGTCTGTCACCCCGAGCGAAGCGAAGGGTCTTCCCGCCACGAGGGCGGAAGACTCCTCGCTTCGCTCGGAATGACAGGGGCGGTGCGTGGTATGACCGGAGGCTGTACGCTACACGACCAGGGCGATAGTATGCGAAATACAACTGTAGTGGCAGGGAAACCCGGTTTCCCCGCCCCTGCCGGAAGGGAGATCCCGTGACGGTCACAGCGCGGCCCGAGACGCTCGAAACCCTTGCCGAACGGGTGGACCGGGCGATGGCCGAGGTGCGCGCCCTCGACGAGGGCGCCCGCAACCGGGCGGTTGCCCTCAAACAGGCCGTCGAAGCCTTCCACAAGGCCGGCCTGACGACGATCATCCAGCGGCTCAAGGCCGACCCCCGCGGCAAGGAACTGCTCTTTGAACTGGTTGACGATCCGCTGGTCTACGCCCTCTTCGCCATGCACGGGCTGGTGCGGCTCGACCTGGCGACCCGCGTCGCCCGCGTGCTGGAACAGGTCCGGCCCTTCATGCAATCCCACGGCGGCGACGTGGAACTGGTTGAGGTGCGCGAGGCGACGGTGTTCGTGCGCCTCCACGGGGCCTGCAACGGCTGCTCGATGTCGGCGGTGACGCTGCGCGAGGGGGTCGAGGAGGCGATTCTCAGCCAGATCCCCGAGATCCGCCAGGTCGAGGTGCTACCGAACGAACCAGGCCCGGCGCTGATCCTGCCAGAGGCGATTGGCGTCAGGGCCGAGACTGGCTGGACCCGCGGCCCCCGCGTGGAGGACGTACCCCCCGGCACGATGGTCGCCCTGCGCGCCGGCCCGGTCGAGGCGCTGATTGTCAACCTCGATAATCGCCTCAGCGCCTTCCGCAACGCCTGTGCCCACCAGGGCCTGCCCCTCGACGGCGGGCTGCTCGACCCGGCTACGGGCACGCTCACCTGCCCCTGGCACGGGTTCTGCTTCGACGCCGAAAGCGGCGAGTGTCTCACCGCGCCCCAGGCTCAACTTGAACCCTTTCCGCTGCGCGTCGAAGAGGGCGTGATCTGGGTGCGGCTGGCGGAGTGATAGGGACATGGCCAACTGGACACCTTCCCTGCGCCTGGGGGCCGAATCGCCAGGGGGGCTGGCGCTGCCCGCGGCCCGGCCGACCCCCACGCAACTCTACGCGCCCCGGGGGGTCTACCTGGATGATGAGTGGCTGGTGGTGGCCGATACGGGCAACCATCGCGTGTTGATCTGGCGCGGGTTGCCCGTCCATAACGGCGCGCCCGCCGACGTGGTGCTGGGCCAGCCGGATTTTACCAGCGAGGGGCCCGCCGCGGGCGGGCGCGGCCCGGCCAATGGCATGCACCTGCCCACCGGGGTGCTGGTGGTCGCCGGGCGGCTCTACGTGGCCGATGCCTGGCACCACCGCGTGCTGGTGTGGGAACATGTGCCGGAACGCCCGGCCACCCCGCCCGACTACTGCCTGGGCCAGTTTCGGCTCGATGCGGTCGAGCCAAACCGCGGCGGCGCGCCCGACGCGCTGAGCCTCTACTGGCCCTATGGCCTCGGCTGGCGCGCCGGGTGGTTCTACGTCGCCGATACCGGCAACCGGCGCGTGCTGGGCTGGCGCGGCCTGCCGGAACCCGGTCGCGCGCCCGATCTGATCCTGGGCCAGCCCACGCCCACCGCCCACGACGAGAACCGGGGCGGCCCCCCTGGTCCGGCCAGTTTCCGCTGGCCACACGCCATCGCCGGCGACGCAACGACGCTCTACGTCGCCGACGCGGGCAACCACCGCGTGCTGGGCTGGTCGCCCCCGCCCGAAGCCGACCGCCCGGCCGATCTGGTGCTCGGCCAGCCCGATTTTGCCAGCAGCGGCGAACTGGCTCACGTGCCCCAGGGTCCTCGGCGCCTGCGCTTCCCCTACGCCCTGGCCCTCGAAGACCGGCGCCTGGCCGTGGCCGATACCGCCAACAACCGCGTGCTGCTCTGGAACCACGCGCCGCGTAGCGGGACCTTCGCGCCCGCCGACGTGGTGCTGGGCCAGACCAACTTCGACGATCATGGAGAAAACCGCTGGCGTGCCGTCGCCCCCGACACCCTCTGCTGGCCCTACGGCCTCTGGTTGCACAATGGGCGCCTGGCAATCGCCGATTCGGGTAATAATCGTGTTATGATCTGGACATTCAATGGCGCCGGGAAAGGAGGTGGGTGATGTGTCTGGGCATCCCTGGCAGGGTGGTTGCCATTAGCGACGTTGACGGCGTACGCATGGGCAAGGTAGACTTCGACGGCATTGTCAAGGATGTCTGCCTGAGCTACCTGCCCGACATCCAGGTCGGCGACTACACCATCGTCCACGTCGGCTTCGCGATTACGCAACTCGATGAGCAATCGGCGAAGGAGACCCTGGCGCTGTTTCACGAACTGGGCATTCTCGAAGAGGAGTTGCGCCAGGACGATGAGGAGGCAACGGCGTGAAGTACCTCGATGAGTTTCGTGATCCCGAGGTAGCCGCCCGGCTGTTCGAGGAGATCCGGCGCGTTACCACGCGGCCCTGGGCTATCATGGAGGTCTGTGGCGGCCAGACCCATTCGATCATCCGCAACGGCATTGACCAGTTGCTCCCGCCGGAGATCGAACTGATCCACGGCCCGGGCTGCCCAGTCTGTGTGACGCCGCTGGAGATCATTGACAAGGCCCTGGCAATCGCCGCCCGTCCTGAGGTAACCTTCTGCTCCTTCGGCGACATGCTGCGGGTGCCCGGCAGCGACCACGACCTGTTCCGGGTGAAGAGCATGGGCGGCGATGTGCGGATCGTTTACTCGCCGCTCGACGCGGTGCGGCTGGCCCAGCAGCGCCCCGACCGCGAGGTGGTCTTCTTCGGCATCGGCTTCGAGACCACCGCGCCCGCCAACGCCATGGCCATTGTGCAGGCCGAACGGCTGGGGCTCAACAACTTCTCGATGCTGGTCTCGCACGTACTGGTGCCGCCGGCGATCAGCGCGATTATGGAGTCGCCCAGGAACCGGGTGCAGGCCTTCCTGGCCGCCGGTCACGTGTGCAGCGTCATGGGCACCTGGCAGTACGGGCCGCTGGTTGAACGCTACGGCGTGCCGATTGTGGTGACCGGCTTCGAGCCGCTCGACATTCTGGAGGGCATTCGCCGGGCAGTGACGCAACTCGAGGCCGGGCGCGCGGAGCTGGAGAACGCCTACCCGCGGGCGGTGCGCCCCGAGGGCAACCAGCCCGCCCAGGCGGTGCTCGAACAGGTCTTCGAGGTCACCGACCGGACCTGGCGCGGCATCGGCATGATCCCGCAGAGCGGCTGGCGCCTGCGCGAGCGTTACCGGCGCTTCGACGCCGAGGCGCGCTTCGACGTGGGCCACATCAACACCGCCGAGTCGCCCCTGTGCCGCAGTGGCGAGGTGCTCCAGGGACTGCTCAAGCCCAACCAGTGCCCCGCCTTCGGCAAGCAGTGCACCCCCCGGACTCCCCTGGGCGCCACGATGGTCTCCAGTGAGGGGGCCTGCGCCGCCTACTACCAGTACGGGCGCTTCATCCCCGCCGGGGACGTGGAGGTCGCGCAATGAGCCTCTCGTTCGAGGACTGGACCTGCCCCCTCCCGCTGCGCGACTACCCGGCCATCGTGATGGGCCACGGCGGCGGCGGCAAGCTCTCGGCGGACCTGGTGCGCCACCTGTTTCTGCCGGCGTTCCGCAACGCCGCCCTGGAACAACTCGGCGACGGCGCGGTGGTCGAGGTCGGCGGCGCGCGCCTGGCCCTCTCCACCGACGCCTTCGTGGTGCGCCCGCTCT
This sequence comes from Chloroflexaceae bacterium, assembly GCA_026417815.1. Lineage (GTDB taxonomy): Bacteria > Chloroflexota > Chloroflexia > Chloroflexales > Chloroflexaceae > JACAEO01. Next base: position 20,564 of record JAOACN010000125.1, read on the forward strand.
TCTTTCCCGGCGGCAATATCGGCGACCTGGCGGTGAACGGCACGATCAACGACCTGGCCATGTGCGGCGCGCGGCCCCTGTACCTGACGGCCAGCTTCATCGTCGAGGAGGGCATGCCCCTCGACCAGCTCGGCATCATCGCCGAGACCATGGGCGCGGCGGCGCGCCGGGCCGGCGTCGCCCTGGTAACCGGCGACACCAAAGTGGTGGACCGCGGCCACGGCGATGGGGTATTCGTCAGCACGACCGGGCTAGGGGTGATCCCGGAGGGGGTGCGGGTCGGACCGGAACTGGCCCGACCCGGCGATGTGGTGCTGATCAGCGGCGAGATTGGCCTCCACGGCGTGGCCATCCTCAGCGTGCGCGAGGGATTGGAGTTCGGCGCGGCGATCGAGTCGGACACCGCGCCGCTCCACGACATGGTGGCGGCCCTGCTGGACGCGGGCTGCACCGTCCACACGCTGCGCGACCCGACCCGCGGCGGGGTGGCCTCGACCCTCAACGAGATCGCCGCGGCCTCCGGGGTGGGCATTCGCCTGGACGAGCGGGCGCTGCCCGTGCCGGGGCCAGTGCGGGCCGCCTGCGAGATCCTGGGCATGGACCCCCTCTACATCGCCAACGAGGGCAAACTGGTGGCCCTGGTGGCTCGCGAGGACGCCGAGCGCGCCCTGGCGATCCTGCGGGCGCATCCCCTCGGCGCGCGGGCGGCGATCATCGGCGAGGTTACCGCCGAGCACCCGGGGGTAGTGGTGGCCCGCACGGGCATCGGCGGCACGCGGGTGGTGGATATGCAGGTGGGCGAGCAGTTGCCACGCATCTGCTGAGGGCGTCGCGCGGGAGGGCAAGACCCTCTCGCGCGACCCCTTGCCGGCGGGAAGATGGGGGAAACCAGGTTTCCCCGTACCCCTCCGATTGGGCTTCGCTGCCGAACACGGGGGCGAAAAAGACGGTTCCCGGGAGGGCTGCGCCCTCCCGGACCCTCCCAGGTGTAGGGTTTTTCGAGCGAGCAGGGGTTTTCGGCATTCCGATGCGCTTCCGATCCTCACCCCCCTGCCCCCCTCTCCACCGTAGGTGGAGAGGGGGAAGTTGGGCGTCCCAATGCCCCGGATCTGTCTCTTATACA
>JAOACN010000404.1 GCA_026417815.1 Chloroflexaceae bacterium
ACCGTAGGCCACGTCATTCGCCACCGCCAGAGCTTCATCCAGATCTGCGACCTCAATCACGCTCAACACCGGGCCGAAGATCTCCTCGCGGGCGATGCGCATCTGCGGCGTGACGCCGGTGAACACGGTCGGCTGCACGAAGAAGCCGTGGGCGTAGGCGCCCTCGCTCAGGCGCGCGCCGCCGCAGCGCAGGGTCGCGCCCTCGCGCTGGCCGATCTCGATGTACTCAAGCACGCGCCGGAGCTGGTCTTCGTTGACCAGCGGTCCCATCTCGGTCTCGGGGTCCAGGCCGTTGCCGATGCGCAGGCGGGTCGCCCGGTCCACGATCCGCTCGACCAGGGTCGCGGCGACGTCGCGGTGGACGATGAGGCGGCTGGTGGCGGTGCAGCGCTGCCCGGTGGTTCCGAAGGCGCCCCAGATCACCCCCTGCAGCACCAGGTCGAGATCGGCGTCGTCCATGACGATCAGCGGGTTCTTGCCGCCCATCTCCAGGCTGACGCGCTTGAGTTGGCGCGCGCCCAGTTCGTAGACCAGGCGGCCCACCTCGGTGCTGCCGGTGAAGGAGATCACCGGCACGTCGGGATGTTCGACCAGCGGCTGTCCGGCGCTCGGCCCGAAGCCGGTGACGATGTTGACCGCGCCAGGGGGCAGGCCGGCCTCGACCAGGCACTCCACCAGGTTGTAGGTGCTCACCGAGGCGTCCTCGCCGGGCTTGATGACCACCGTGTTGCCGCACACCAGGGCCGGAAGCATTTTCCAGGAGGCGATGGCCATGGGGAAGTTCCAGGGGGTGATCATCCCCACCACGCCAATGGGCTGGCGGATACTCATCTGGAACTTGTTGGGCAACTCCGACGGCGTGGTCACGCCGTGCATACGCCGGCCCTCGCCACCGGCGTACTGGGCCATGCCAATGGCCTCAACGATGTCGCCGCCGGCTTCGAAGAGCGGCTTACCCATCTCGCGGGTCAGGTCGCGGCTGTAGCGCTCCTTGCGCGCCTGCAGCAACTCGGCGGCCCTGAGCAGGATCTCGCCGCGTCTGGGCGCCGGCACGCGACGCCAGGCCGGATAGGCCGCCTTTGCCGCGGCTACGGCGTCGTTGACATCGTCGGCGTTGCTATCCTGGAAGATGCCGACCACCTCACGCTGATCGGCAGGGTTGCGCCGCTCGTAGGTCTTACCGCTGCGGCTGGCGACGAACTCGCCGCCGATGAAGTTTTTGAAGATCCGCGCGGACATCTTCGTCCTCCATTTCCCGTGGGTGCAACCCGGAGGGCTGCGCTACCGTCTGTATCGCTGCGCGAGGTCGCGGGAAAACCGGGCTTCCCGCACCCCTCCAACCGGCTAGTTTCACGTGAAACACCCGTTCGACTCAACCGTACCCCCCTGGCATGACAAAGGGTTCTCCTGAGAGGGCAAAGCTCTTCCAGACCCTCCCACCAATTGACTATGTTGAGCGCAGAGGGTTGCACTGCCGGGTTCTAATGCCTTCCCGCGCCCCGGCGGGCCTGTTGCCATTGTAGCGCATGCGAGGACCGTGGTGGAGAGTTGCCCGGGTGGATAGTGTTTACCTCTACCGAACACGTTCGCGACGCAGAGGGCGCGGAGGGGCGCAAAGGGCTTCAAGAAGCTTATCCTCGCCGTTCCTCTGCATGCTCTGCGGTACATCTGAACACACACCCCGGGTGTAACATATGTTCCTGCAACCGCTGGCACATGGGCATCGCGACGCCCGCGCCCGACACCTGGTACGGACCGGTCACTGTGGCAGCCCCGCCCGACCCCGGCGGCCAACCCGCCCGGTGGCAGGCGCGTACATCAGTGGAGGCGCCGGGGGGGCGTACGACCGTTGCCAACAGGGTCATAGTCGCGCGGGTTTCGTGCGGGACCTTGCGTCGCACCCTGGTTGCCCTCCGGCATCGCTCACGGTTGTGATATGCTTTATACTAAGAACCAGACATCACGGGCGTCGCTAATCGGCGCATGGCGCGCCCTGGACGATGCTGGCTGCGCCGGTGCGACAGAGCCGGAACGTCGAGGAATGCGATGCTTGAGATTGAAGTTGCTGTCGCGAAAGTGGCTCACCACGGCAGTGGCGAGAGTGGCGATACCCTGGAGATGATCGAGCGGCCCGGCGGTGGTTTCTCGTTCGTCTTGATTGATGGCGAGGGGACCGGTCGCGGGGCCAAGACGCTCAGCAATCTCCTCGCTACCCGCGCGATCACCCTGCTGAAAGATGGCGCGCGCGATGGCGCCGTGGCCCGCGCCGTGCATGACTATCTGTATACCTACCGCGCCGGTCAGGTGGCCGCAACGTTGAACATTCTATCGGTGGATTATCAGAGCGGCAAGATCTTAATGTCGCGCAACAATCCGGCGCCGTTCTTTGTGATTACTCCCCAGGGCCTGCATAGCTACAGCGAGCCTTCGACGCCGATCGGGCTGCAGCCGATGACCAGGCCGATCATTACCGAATTGCCGGTTGAACCGTTCACCTACATTGTGGTTTTCACCGACGGGTTAACCCGCGCCGGCGAACGCTACGGCGAGGATCTGGCCCTGGGCAACTTTCTCTCCGGCTGGCCCGCCGCGGCGGGGCGTTCGGCCAGCGAATTGACGGAGGAGTTGTTGCGCCGGGCGCTGGAACTGGATCGCGGCGAACCAGCCGATGATATGAGCATTCTGACCATGGCCGTGCTCCCGCGCCCGGCGACGCTCAAGGTGCGCCGGCTCAGGGCCAGTCTGCCCTTCGAGGCCCCGGTGGGGCCCGTCCCCGATGTGCGCGCCGCCGATGCTGATGAGGGTTGACGCCTGCGTATGAAACCGCCCTTCTCTCCTGAACGGCGCCCCTATCGCACGGCGCGCGAACGGGTCGCGGCCCGGCGCGCAGCACTGGGCCAGGCCGCTCCACGACGGAAGTCGCTGCTGATTCCTGGCGTGGCGCTCCTGCTGGTCGCGCTCCTCGTCGTCGGCCTCTGGAGCTGGATCGGCGGAACGCTGCGCGCCTTTCAGCAGGAGGATCCCCGCCAGTCTGCCACTGATACCGGCACAGCGGCCTTCGATGCCGGGGCGTTGCCCCGGGATCTGCGCCAGCCGTTCAATGTCCTGCTCATCGGGGTTGATCGCCGTCCAGATCCCGAAGAGGGCGCGCGTAGCGATACGCTGATCCTTGTTCACGTTAACCCGGCGGAGGGGTGGGCCGGGATGCTCTCCATCCCCCGCGACTCGGTGGTTCAGATCCCGCGCCTGGGAACGGCCAAGATCAACGCCGCCTACGCCCATGGCTACAATAATGCCGAGGCGCTCTACGGCGCGGGTGTCGCTCCCGAGGCCGCCGGGGGCGCCCTGGCCGCCGAAACCGTCGCTGGCTTCCTCGGTGTCAAAGTGGACTATATCGCCCAGGTTGATTTTCGCGGCTTCCAGCGGCTGGTAGACACCCTCGGCGGCATTCCGGTTGACGTTGAGCGCCCGATCTTCGATGCTACCTATCCCTCCGAGGACTACGGTTACGAGCGCCTGTACATCCCCGCCGGCTTGCAGGTGATGAACGGCGATCTGGCCCTGCGCTACGCCCGCACCCGCCACGCCTCCAGCGACTTCGACCGCTCGCGACGCCAGCAACAGGTGCTCCGGGCCATTTTGTACGAGGTGCGCGCCCGCGGGTTGCTCAGCCAGGCCACGCTGCTGCCCGAACTGGTGCGCGATCTGCAGGAGAGTGTCAGCACCACCCTGCCCCTCAGCGACCTCGACACCCTGCGTGGCCTGGCGGCCCTGGCCCAGCGCCTGGATGGCGAACGCATTCTCACCCTGAGCATTAATCCCAATGATGTGGGGATCGTCTGGGAGAGCGGTTCGGATATTTACTGGGACCCCGCCGACGTGGCGGCCCAGGTGGCGCGGCTCCAGGCCGGTCCGGGCGCCGAGGTCGAGCAGGCGCGCGTTCAGGTGCTCAACGGCGCCGGTGTGCCCGGGCTGGCAGGGCGGGTGACGGCGCGACTGTCGGCGCAGGGCTTCAGCCTGGCGGACCCCGGAGACGCGCCGCGCATCTATGAGCGCAGCCAGTTGATTGATTACCGTGGACGGCCCGAGACCCTGCGCCGCCTCGTTGAGACCCTAGGCCTGGATCCTGGCGATGTGTTCACCGTGCCGCCGCCCGGTTCGCCGCCGGGTGAGGGGGCAGACCTCGTGCTGATCCTCGGCGAGAATTATCAGCCAGCGTGGGCCGGTGAGTAGCCCTGTCTTTGCGCCGCGAGCCGCGGGGCAATCTGGTCGCATGGATTGTTTCTTAGCGCGCTGGAGCCGCAATGGAATAACCTACATACGACCTTTGCGCCTCTGCGTCTCAAGCCAGATGAGTAATGCCGCAGGGTTCCCGCTACAGGGGCAGGCGCTCGAGGAACTCGAGCAGCGCCGCATTAAAGGCCCCGGGTTGCTCCAGATTGCTCAGATGACCCGCAGCGGGGATACGCGCGAGCGTGGCGTTCGGCAGTGCCGCCGCCAGTCGCTCGGCCTCGGCCGGCGGGGTCAGACTGTCCTCCTCGCCCACAATCACCAGTACCGGGACGTCAATGCCGGGCAGGTCAGGGCCGGAGTCGACCCGCGCAGCCATGCCGCGCAGCGCGCCGGCGATGCCATCAGGACTGTTGGCTTCGATGAGTGTCCGTAACGTGTCGCGCACCGCTTCCGTTGCGCCTGCCGCCACCAGATTGGGGATCATCTTGTCGGCAATCGCCCTGGCGCCGTGCTCCTCAGCCAGGCGCGCGTTGGTTTCGCGGGTGGCGCGCCCCTCCTCGCTATCGGCCCCGGCCCGCGTGTCGGCCAGAACCATAGCCGCAACCTTGTCGCGGTGGCGGCGCCAGAAGGCGAAGGCGATGTACCCGCCCATCGAGAGGCCCACCACTACCGCTCGCGGCACACCCAGGTGTTCCAGCAGGACCGCGGCATCGTCGGCCAGCGTATCCATCAGGTAGGGTCCGGGAGGCGCGTCGCTGCCGCCGAAGCCCCGCAGGTCGGGGGCGATGACCCGGTAGCGGCTCTGCAGCGCCTCGATCTGCGGTTGCCACATCGCGGCGCTTAGCGGAAAGGCGTGCAACAGCAGCACTGCCGGTCCGGTCCCCACATCGTCGAAGCGCACGCGGATCCCGTTGAGGTTGGCCTCCATGCATCCTCTCCTTACAATTACATTCCTCTGCCTTCACACTACAACGAGACTTCGTCTCGACGGGCGTTGGGGGAGCCTGCGGCCCCCGCAGGGTTGCCCCTTTGTCGATCGGTGTGGCGCCGCATCGCCGCACCGCACCGGCAAACGGCTTGCGGAGGGGCGCAGCCCCTCCGAGCCTCCCCCGCAAGGAGAAGTCTCGGTTGGAGTGAGGGCGGGGAAACCAGGGTTCCCCACGCCCCCGTCCGGCTGGAAAACGTAGGTCTGAACCGTGTCTTGCGGTACAATATACCCGTCATGGACCTCGATGCCAAACTCGATCTGCTGGCCGACGCGGCACGCTACGACCTCTGCGCCACTCTTGCCGCGCCGGGGCGTCGCTTCACGCCCCGAACCGCCGCCGGGGGCGCCTCCGAGGATGGCGGCGCTGTCCACCGGGCGCGACCCCTGTTCCGCGTGCTGATGAGCAACATCTGCGCCTGGAACTGCGCCTACTGCCCCTTGCGGGCGGCCAGCGATGGCCCGCGCGCCAGCCTTGAGCCGGAGGAACTGGCTGCTGCCTTTTTGCCGCGCTACCACGCTGGCGCGGTACAGGGCCTCTTCGTTGCCACCGCCGTGCACGGCGATGTCGGCGCCGCCATCGGGCGCATGCTCGATGGGGTCGAAGCGTTGCGCCGGAAGCATGCCTACGATGGCTACGTGCACATCAAACTCCTGCCCGGCGCTTCCTTCTCCGACGTTGAGCGGGCCGTGCGTCTTGCCAACCGGCTCAGTCTCAATCTCGAGGCTCCCTCCGCCGATCATCTGCGGCGCATCTCCCCCGAGCGCCAGTGGCATACTGACTTGATCGAGCGCCTGCGCTGGGCCCGCGAGTGGCAACGGACCGGTGCGTTGCCTGCGGGGACGGCCACCCAGCTGGTGGTGGGCGCCGCCGACGAGCGCGATCGTGACATCCTGGGAACCGGCGCCTGGCTCTACCGCGAGTTGGGGTTGCGCCGGGTCTACTTTGGCCCCTTCCGGCCCATTCCCGGTACGCCCCTGGCTGAGGCCCCCCCGACGCCCCTGGCGCGTGTCCAACGCCTTCAGCAGGCCGACTGGTTGCTGCGCAGCTATGGCTTTTTGCAGGCCGAACTGCCCTTTGATGCCACGGGCGACCTGCCACTGCACCTCGATCCCAAACTGGCCTGGGCGCTGGCCAACCCTGGCCGCTTCCCCGTGGAACTGAACACCGCTGATCCGGAGCAACTGCTGCGCGTGCCGGGCCTCGGCCCGCTCAGTGTTGCCCGTATCGTGCGCCTGCGCCAGTTGCATCCCTTTCGCGAGCTGCGCCACCTCACCAGCCTCGGCTCGCAGGCGGCCCGCGCGCGTGACTTTGTCACCCTCGATGGGCGCTTCTTCGGGCGAACGCCTGCCGAACTGGCGCGCCTCTACGCGCCCCGGCCGATCGTTGAGCAGTTACCCCTCTTCTGAGGTCGTTCGGGAAACCAGGTTTCTCTGCCCCCCCCTGCCTACCGGGACCTGCCGTGGGACAACCCTGAGAGTTGCCCCACGGCGCCTCGTCCTCTCGCGGTTCAATCCTTCCCCAGCGCCTCCCGCAGGGCGGCGATAAAGCCCCGATTCTGCTCTTCTGTGCCGAAGGAAACCCGGATGACCCCGGGCAATCCCCAACCCGCCAGTGGCGTCACGGTAAAGCCCCGGGCGCTGAGGGCCTCGCTCACCGCCGCGTCGTCACCCACCGGCACCGCGACGAAGTTCGTCCGGCTGGGGATCGGCGCCAGCCCCAGGGCCTCCAGTTCGTTCATAAAGAAGGTCCGGCAGGTGTCGGCGTGTTCCCGGCTGCGGGCCACGTGCTCGTCGTCCTCCAACGCGGCCAGGCCGGCGATCTGGGCCAGCAGGTTCACATTAAAGGTCGGTCTCGCCCGTTCGAGGTAGGCGATCACCTCGGGGTGGCCGTAGGCATAGCCAAGGCGTAGCCCGGCCAGGCCGTAGATCTTGGCAAAGGTGCGGAGGAGGATCAGGTTGGGCCGCCCGTTGCGGACCTCCGGCAGCAGGTCGGGGTAGTCGGGACCAGCGGCGAACTCCACGTAGGCTTCGTCCATCACGATCAGCACATCGTCGGGCACACGCCCCACGAAGGTGAAGACCTCGTTGGCGTCCACGGCCGTGCCGGTGGGGTTGTTGGGATTGCACACGAACACCAGCCGGGTGCGGGGCGTGATCGCCGCCGCCATCCGCGCCAGGTCGTATGTGTATCCTTGCAATGGCACCCGGACCGGCGTGGCGCCCATTTCCAGGGTCCGCAGCAGATAACTGATGAACGTGCCCTCGGCCAGGACCACCTCGTCCCCCGGCTCAAGAAACGCCAGGCAGAGCAGCAGAATCAACTCATCCGAACCGTTGCCACAGGTCACATGGGCCATGTCCAGACCGGCCCTCGCGGCGAGGGCCTGGCGCAGCGCCAGACTGGCCGAGTCGGGGTAGCGATGGGCCTGGCCGATGGCCGCCTGGAGTGCCGCCATAGCCTTTGGCGAGGGACCAAGGGGGTTCTCGTTTGACGACAGCTTGACCACCGCTGTCGCTGGCCCGCCGAGCAGCCTGGCCGGCTTGTACGCGGGCAGTCCACGAATGTGCTCCTTAAAACGCATGCTGCTCCTTCTTCTTCTTGATGTATTCGGTAAGGCCGAAGCATCGGCGCAGCCGGTGCTTCGGCCCAACGAGCGTAATCCGGCAACGAGACTCGGAAGCAGTAATGGTGTCTGAGGTGAACATAGGCGGGCAGGGCCGCAGCGCGCTGCGGCCGTCGGAAGCAGTAATGGGGTCTGAGGTGAAAATAGGTGGATAGGCCGCAGCGCGCTGCGGCCGTACGGTACGGGGGCCGGTTTTCATCGCGGCGTTGTGCGCCATGCGTATGACCGTCTGGTATGAAACAAGGA
>JAOACN010000456.1 GCA_026417815.1 Chloroflexaceae bacterium
CAGTACACCAGGGGATTGGCCGTGTAGCCGGGATCGAAGAGCACCGCCCCGTTGACGGTGGGGATGCCGAGCTTGTTGCCATAATCGCGCACGCCGGCCACCACGCCGCTGGCGACCCGCGCGGGGTGCAGCACGCCGGCCGGCAGCCCCGTGGCCGGCGTGTCGGGCATTCCGAAGCACAGGACGTCGGTATTGGCGATTGGCTCGGCGCTGACGCCCAGCACGTCGCGGATCACCCCGCCGACGCCGGTATTGGCCCCGCCGAACGGTTCCAGGGCGCTGGGATGGTTATGGGTCTCGACCTTGAACGAAACCTCGTAGTCCTGATCGAAGGCGATGATTCCGGCATTATCCACGAAGGCCGAGAGCACCCAATCATCGGTCAGCGGGGCCTGGTCGCTCGCGGGGCGCCCGTGGCGGCGGGCCAGCGCCTCGCGTGTCGCGGCCATCAGGAAGGTGCGGATCAGGCTGTCAATCTCCACCGGGCCGCGTTCCAGGCGGTGCAGCATCGGGTGCAGCGTCGCGTCGGGCAGATCCGCGGCGGCGCCGCTGGCGCTGCGGTACAGGACGCGCGCTTTGAAGCTCTTATGCGAGCAGTGTTCGCTCCAGGTCTGGGCGAGGGTTTCGAGTTCGCCATCGGTGGGATCGCGCCCAAGGGCGGTAAAGTAGGCCCGGATGGCGCGCATTTCGTCGAGGTCCAGGGCCAGCACGCCCTCCTGGCTGATGCGCAGCAGCGCCGTATCGTCGGCCTCGCGGAGGGGTACGCTGGCGACAACCGGGCGGCCCTCTTCAGGCACGGTCGCCAGCGTGGCGTAGAAGGCCAGACGTTCATCGAGGCGCGCGCCGGGCGCATAGGTGAAGGTCGTTTGCACCAGGTCATTCGCCAGCTCAGCGGCGCGGGCGACGGGATCGGTATGTGGGGGGAGCAGGTAGCGTCGCAGCGCGCGCGCCAGGGTGAGGCCGGGCGCCTCCAGGCGCCGGGCGCCTTCGAGGACCATCTCGCCTTCGTTGTCGGTAACACCGGGGCGGTAGGCGATCTCCAGCACCCAGGCGGCCTCGGGCGGCGCTTCGGCGGCCAGCGACGGGCGATCGAGGCGCGTCCAGCGGGCCGTCTGCACCACCGGGTCGTGCAGCAATGCTGCCGTAAGGTAGGCTACGGTCTCATCGCCGAGCGCCGGGCCGGCGAGCAGGTAGAGCATGTGGACCATCTCGCCCCGGGGGGCAGGTTCGCGCGGCGCAACCGTAACCAGGAACTGAGGCATCGCGGTTTCCTTTATTGCGAACTGGCGCCCGATTGTAGCTCATCAGCGCGGGGCGCGTCAAGGCGTAGCGATGGGCCGCCGGCCCGTTGCCACGCGCCCCCATGCCTCGCTTCGCTATGCTATAATGCCCCTGGTCCCCGGGCCAGTTTGTGACGGTGAGGAGGCGACGCATGCAGCTCTATCTGGACACGGCGAACCTCGACGAGATCCGCGAGGCGGCCACGTGGGGCGTGTTGAGCGGTGTCACGACCAATCCAACCTTGATCGCCCGCGAGAAGGGCGCCGATTTCAAAGCCACCATTACCGAAATCGCCGAACTGGTAGACGGTCCCATCAGCGCCGAGACGATCTCGCTCGATGCCGCCGGTATGGTGCAGGAGGGCATCGAGTACGCCGCCTGGCATCCCAACGTGATTATCAAGGTGCCGAGCACCACCGAGGGGTTGAAGGCGGTCACGCAACTGGCCCGCCGCGGCATCCGCTGCAATGTGACCCTGTGTTTCAACGCGGTGCAGGCCCTGATGGCCGCCCGCGCGGGCGCGTTCATCATCAGCCCGTTCGTGGGGCGGGTGGATGACACGGGGGTGGACGGCATGCAGCTCATCCGCGAGATCAGCCAGATTTACCGTCAGGACCCGGAGATCAAGACAAAGATCCTCTCGGCTTCGATTCGCCACCCGCGCCATATCGTCGAGTCGGCTCTCGCCGGGGCCGACATTGCCACCTGTCCCTTCAAGGTGCTGCAGCAGGCGATGCGGCATCCTCTGACTGACCGGGGGATCGAGCAGTTCCTGGCCGACTGGCGTTCGCGGACCTGAGAACCAGACAGATACCGACAGGGTGGATTGGGCAGGGCCGCTCCTTTCCAGGAACGTCTGGATGTGAACTCTGGCCGCGGAACGGGAGGGTAAAGCCCTTCCGTGAAAGCTCTTTTTTCTGCCGTCGTTGTGCGGCGAAGCCGCAGGTGTGAGCGTGGCCCGTTCGAGGGTGTCGGGAAAACCCGGGCGCCCCATACCCCCGCCAGGGTCCGCAACCTGGGGGTTGCGTGCAGGGTCCGTAAGGGCCGGGCCGGCTGCGAAACAGCCTGATGGTTGTGCCGTTCGCGTGCGGCGCCTCAGAAGAAAACGCGCTTCCTTCGAAGGCGAAGCCATGGAGAGTAGACGACCACTGATGCTCGGTCTGGTAGGTGACAGCGCCTCGGGTAAGACGACGCTGGTGCGGGGGGTGGTGCGCATCCTGGGTCACGATGGCGTCACCCCGATCTGTCTTGACGACTACCAGCGCTACTCGCGCGAGGAGCGCAACGCGCGCAACCTGACCGACGCGGATCCGCAGGCCAACGATCTAGAGCTAATGGTCGAGCACCTGCGGATGCTGCGGGCCGGCGGGCAGATCAGCAAACCCGTCTACGATCACCGTACTGGCTCGCTGCGCGATCCTGAGCTGGTCGCCGCCACCGGTCTGATCATCGCCTACGGGATGTTGACCCTGACGCCGCCGAACGCCACGGATCTCTTCGACCTGACGATCTACCTCGATCCGGCGGAGTCGCTGCGGCGCGCCTGGCGCCTGGAGCGCGACGTGCGCGAGCGGGGGTACAGCCCTGCCGAGGTGGTGGCCCGCGAGCCGGCCCGCGAGCGGGACGCGGCCCGCTTCATCCACCGTCAGCGACCGCTGGCCTCAACCGTGCTGCGCGTGCGTCCCGCGGCGACGGGCCCGGCAGGTACGCTCGATACGGAACTGATCATCCGTCATGGCGCAAACGCACACCCGCTCGACCCCATTTGCGCCGATCTGGCCGCTGCCACCTATCCGGCTCTGCGCATCGAACGTGACATTGTTGATGAAGATGGCCGCGAGGGTGACCGGATCACGATTGAATCCACGCTTACTTCCGCTACGGCCGCAAGGGTAGCCGATCTGGTCTGGAGCTACCTGCCCGGCGCCATCCGCGTGCCGCTGGAGCAGATCGGCCAGACCCGCGCCGGCTCAACCGCCCATCACAACCCTGGCCTGGCCCTGGTGCAACTCTTCATCGTTGGCGGGCTGGTGCGCACCCGGGGGCTGTAGGGCTACGTCCGTCGCGGGCCGTTCCCAACCCAAAAAACCTGGGCGCAACCCGGAGGGTTGCGCCCGCGCCCGTATCCAGGTTCGTTCCTCATAGCCCTGCGGCCCGGCGCAGCGCCTCGACCTTATCGGTGCGCTCCCAGGGCAGGTCAATGTCGGTGCGCCCGAAGTGACCCCCCGCCGCTGTCTGGCGGTAGATGGGCCGGCGCAGGTCCAGATCGCGAATGATCGCCCCCGGGCGCAGGTCGAAGACCTCGCTCACCGCCTTGAGAATGACCTCATCGGCGACCTTGCCAGTGGCGAAGGTCTCGACGCTCAATGAGAGGGGCCGGGCCACGCCGATGGCGTAGCTCACCTGGAGTTCGACGCGATCGGCAAGACCAGCGGCGACAATGTTCTTGGCGACCCAGCGGCAGGCGTAGGCGGCGCTGCGGTCCACCTTGCTCGGATCCTTGCCGCTGAAGGCCCCGCCGCCATGGCGGGCAACGCCGCCGTAGGTATCAACTACGATCTTGCGCCCGGTAAGCCCGGTGTCGCCCATCGGGCCCCCGACGACGAACCGGCCGGTGGGGTTAATGAAGATCTTGGTCTGGCCATCGAACCACTCCGGCGGCACCTCGGCCCTGATCACGTGCTCGATCACATCGGCGCGGATCTGTTCCTGGGAAACCTCGGGGGCGTGCTGCGTGCTGATCAGGACCGTGTCAACCCGCACCGGTTTGCCGTAGCTGTACTCGACGGTGACCTGGCTCTTGGCGTCGGGGCGCAGGTAGGGCAGAACGCCAGTGCGCCGCACCTTCTCCAGGCGGCGGATCAATCGGTGCGCCAGGGCGATCGAGGCCGGCATCAACTCGGGGGTTTCATTGCAGGCAAAGCCGAACATCATCCCCTGGTCGCCCGCGCCAACCGCCTCCACTTCGGCCTCGGTCATCTCGCCTGTTTTGGCCTCCAGGGCCTTGTCCACCCCCATCGCAATATCGGGCGACTGGCCGTGGATGGCGACCAGCACGCCGCAGGTGTCGGCGTCGAAGCCATACTCGGCGCTGGTGTAGCCGATCTCTTTCACCGTGCGGCGCACAATCTCCTCGATTGGAATGTAGCCCTTCTCGTAGGTGATCTCGCCGAGCACGACGATCAGGCCGGTGGTGGTGGCGGTCTCGCAGGCCACGCGGGCGCGTGGGTCGTGGGTCAGGAACGCGTCGAGGATGGCGTCGCTGATCTGGTCACACATCTTGTCAGGGTGCCCGCTGCTCACGCTTTCGCTGGTGAAGTAGAAGCGGGGCGAGGTCATGAAGGTGTTGGCCATGGTCCTCTTCCTTCGCTGGTTGTTTTCTGCCGGGTTCGCACAGCAGTGCCGTTAGATGTGGTTTCGCCTGGCGGCCGTTCGAGTTGCCGTTCCGGGAGGCGCCGAGGGCGCAGCCCCCCGTGTTGTTCCGCGTGCGACGGTGGGCTCATTCTGGCTTTGCCCGGGTGCGCGCCCGCCGTGGGCGAAACAGCGGGGAGACCATACCTCCCCGCATCCCTCCAACGGGAACAGAGGGAGGGGCAGGGGAGGCCCTGAGAGGGCGTGGCCCGCATCAGGTTCCTTCCTGCCAACTCCGCAGGTACGCCTCCTGTTCAGGGGTCAGCACATCAATGGCCACGCCCATCGCCCGGAGCTTGAGGGCGGCAATCTCGCGGTCCAGGTCCCTGGGCAGGGCGTGGACGCCCACGGGAAGGCGGCCCTGGTTCTTGAGCAGGTACTCGCTGGCGAGGGCCTGATTGGCGAAGCTCATGTCCATCACGGCGCTGGGGTGGCCCTCGGCGCTGGCGAGGTTGATCAGCCGTCCTTCACCGAGGAGATTGACGGTCCGACCATCTCTGAGCACGTACTGATCCACAAAGGGGCGGGGTTGGCGCTTTTCCACGCTGAGGGCTTCGAGGGCGGGGATGTTGATCTCGACGTTGAAGTGCCCGCTGTTGGCGATGACCGCGCCGTTCTTGAGGACGGCGAAGGTGTTGGAGTCGATCACGTGCTTGTTGCCGGTGGCGGTCACGATAAAGTCGGCCATGGGCGCAGCCTGCTCCATGGGCATCACGCGGAAGCCGTCCATCACCGCTTCGAGGGCCTTGACCGGATCGATCTCGGTGACGATCACATTGGCGCCCAGACCCCGGGCGCGCTCGGCGATTCCGCGGGAGCACCAGCCGTAGCCGGCGACGACGAAGGTCTTGCCGGCTACCAGGATGTTGGTCGCGCGGATGAGGCCGTCGAGGGTGCTCTGGCCAGTACCGTAGCGGTTATCGAACAGGTGCTTGGTGTCGCTGTCGTTGACGGCGATCACGGGGAAGGGCAAGACACCTTCGGCGGCCATGGCCTTGAGGCGGATCACGCCCGTGGTCGTCTCTTCGGTGCTGCCGATCATGGAGCGGATCAGATCCTTGCGTTCCTGCAAGACGCCGGTTACCAGATCGGCGCCATCGTCCATAGTGATCTGCGGATTATGGTCGAGAGCAGCCTTGATATGCTGGTAGTACACCTCGTTGGTCTCGCCCTTGATGGCGTAGACGGGGATTTCCTCGTAGGCGACGAGGGCGGCGGCCACGTCGTCCTGGGTGCTGAGGGGGTTGGAGGCGCACAGCACCACATCGGCGCCCCCGGCGGCCAGGGGGCGCATCAGGTTGCCGGTCTCGCTGGTCACGTGCAGGCAGGCGCTGACGCGAATGCCGGCGAGGGGGCGTTCGCGCTCGAAGCGCTCCTTGATCAGGCGCAGCACGGGCATCTCCTGCTCGGCCCAATCCATGCGCTTACGGCCCTGCTCCGCCAGGCTCAGGTCCTTGATGTCGTACGATCTGGTCATTGGAAGTCGCTCCTTACTAATGTGAACAGGGCATATTCTGTAGGGCCACCTGGAGGGTTGGTCCCGCTCAGGGCAACCCGGAGGGTTGCCCCACGGGGGCGCTGCTGCTCAGGGCCTCCGCGGGCAGATCGTGGCCGAAGGCCTGGCGGTAGCGCTGGGCAAACTCGGCCCGGCTGTAGGCATGCTCCTGGCACCCGCGCCGCTCGATGGCATAGGCGGCGGCGAGGGCGGCGATGCGCCCGGTGACGTCGAGGGGCAGATCACGGGCGATGCCAAAGGCAAGGCCGGCCAGGTAAGCGTCGCCAGC
The DNA here is from genome assembly GCA_026417815.1 of Chloroflexaceae bacterium. Classification (GTDB taxonomy): domain Bacteria; phylum Chloroflexota; class Chloroflexia; order Chloroflexales; family Chloroflexaceae; genus JACAEO01. Next base: position 6,477 of record JAOACN010000456.1, read on the forward strand.
GCCGGTGGGATCCTTTACTTCGCTGACAGGGGCGATGGGGATGCGAGCAGCCAGGCGTCCCTCGGTATAGATCAGCGAGCCCTGTTCGCCGCGGGTAACCACGGTGAGGGGAGTGGCGGCGATCAGTTCCTCTTCGCTGATGTCGAGTTTTCGGGCCATCATCCCGAACTCGTAGTCATTGCCCACCAGCACCCGCGCGCCCCGAAGGCCGATTTCGAGATGCCTGGCCGTCAGCCGGGGCGCCTGTTTGCCCGGGTCAAAGATGTAGGGCACGCCAAGTTGCTGGCACTCGACACTGAAGCGTTCGATCGCCTCGGGGCTGGTGGGCGAGATCAGCACCAGATCATCGCCGACCAGGCCGCGGTCGCTCAAGGAGCGGTGATGGTCGTGGCCCATCGCGCCGGCGTAGAAGGCGACGATCTGGTTGTTGGCGCGGTCGGTGTTGATGAAGCAGGAGGAGGTAAACTCGTGCTCGATGACTGTGATTCCACTGATGTCAACCCCCTGCTGCTCCAACCAGCGCCCGTACTCGCCGAAGTCGTGGCCGACCGTGCCCACGATCAGGGGGCGCTCGCCGAGCAGGGCCAGGTTATAGGCGATGTTTCCGGCTACACCCCCGCGCATTTTGCGCATCGAGTCGACCAGGAAGCTGACGGAGAGCATATGGGCCTTCTCCATCAGCATGTGATCCCTGAAGTAGCCCGGGAAGTCCATAATGTAGTCGAAGGCCAGCGACCCGGTCACAACGATCCGCACGGCTAGGTCTCCTCGTTTGTATTCTGCTAAGAGTCTCTCCGAACAACCCCCGCGGGATGGCGGGGGCAACCGGGACGCCCCACGCCCCTGCCAGAGGGGGGAGGGCGAACTCCTCCTGGACCCTCCGGCGCCCGTGGGGCAACCGGGACGCCCCATGTCCCTACGACGGGCGCGCCCGTTCGGCGACGGGCCAGGGCGCCTGATCAAGGCCAAAATGCGCCCGCGCCGCGGCAGCGATCTCCGCGCAGAGCGTGGCGGCGCGCGTCGCCTGGTCGGCGGGCAGATGACCGAGGGCGCCACAGGTGCTGATCAGGGAGCGGCTGGCGATGGCTTCCGCCGCCATGCCGCTCGCCGCCGCCATCTGCTCGATGGCCCCGATGAAGCGTTGTGTCAGGAGTCCCTGCCACTGCTCGACCGGCTCGGGTAGTTCCCCGGGCACGATACCCCAGCCAAGGGACCCGCCACGCTCGAGAAACTGGCCGATCGCGTTCGCGGCCCGCACGAGTTCGGCTTCGCGCCGGACGGCGTCGAAGATAATCAGGTCAGTGGGAAGTTCGAGCAGTTCTGCCCAGCGCACGGTTTCCGCAACACACAGACCGCGCCAGCCGGGGATCTCGGCCAGGGTGCGCGCCAGCAGATCGGCGCCTTCGTCCCAATCCAGCGGGCAGAAGGGCGAGTACAGGGCCTCGAGGAACGTTTCGTCGAGGCACAGCAGCGGCGCCGCGCCGGCCATGGCAAGCTGTTCGTGGAGCCAGCGCGCGCGCAGCGCCACGTGCTGGCCCAGAGCCTCGCGCAGGGCCGGATCGTAGGCCAGGGGACGCTCATGCTCGTCCACGGCCAGCAGGGCCAGACTGACCGGCCCGGTCAGTTCGACCTTGATGATGCGCGGGCGCGCGGGTTCGACGGAACGCACCTGCTCGTGAATAGCGGCCTGGTACTCGCCGGGAGGGGTGCCCGCAGCGCGTTCGCCACGCAGATAGGCAAGGGCGAGCCGATCGAGGCTCATCTCGGCGCCCTGGCGCTCGACGATGGCTCGATCGGGTTCGCCAACGAAGGTCAGACCGGGAAAGCCGGCCAGGGAGAGCGCGAAGGGATTGGCGTGCGTTCCGCGCTGGCCCAGTGTGACCATCGGGGTCGCGGCGCCGGGGGCGGAGGGCCTGGCGGAGGGCAGGCCCGCCCGTGGCGCCGGGAGGCAGGCGGGAACAAACGCTTGCGCCATAGCTGCTCGATTGGCCGCGAGGACCGCGGGACGAAAAGTTTGCTCGGCCGCAGGCACCCGGCTACCGCCTCTCCATAACCACGCGGCGCAGACCGTCGCCGAACGGCGGATGGACGACGCCCCGTTCGGTGATGATGGCCGTGATGAGTTCGCTGGGCGTCACGTCGAAGGCGGGGTTGGCCGCCCGGACGTTGGCTGGTGCGACCATCTGTCCGCCGCAGTGCGTGACCTCTACCTCGGGACGTTCCTCGATTGGGATCTGATCGCCGTGGTCGAGTGAAAGATCAATCGTTGAGGATGGCGCGGCGACGAAGAAGGGCAGTCCGTGGGCGCGGGCAAGAACGGCGAGGCTGTAGGTGCCGATCTTGTTAGCCGTGTCTCCATTAGCCACGATGCGGTCGGCGCCGACGATCACGCAATCAACCTGCCCGCGGCGCATCATGTAACCGGCCATATTGTCGGTGATCAGGGTCAGGGGGATGCCCGCCTGCTGCAACTCCCAGGCGGTGAGGCGGGCGCCCTGGAGGAAGGGGCGAGTTTCGTCCACAAAGACGTGGATCGGGCGGCCCTGGGCGAAGGCGGTGCGGATGGGCGCCAGGGCCGTACCGTAGCCAGCGGTGGCCAGGCCCCCCGCGTTGCAGTGGGTGAGCACGTGGCCCCGCGGGGGAATCAGGGGCGCCCCGTGGTCGCCAATGGCGTGGCACATCGCCAGGTCCTCGGCCAGAATGGCGTGGGCCTCGTCCAGCGCCGCGGCGCGCACCGCCGCTGGCCCCGCGGGGGCGCTGGCCCGCGCCCGGCCGAGCACCCGGTGCGTGGCCCAGGCCAGGTTAACCGCGGTCGGTCGCTGTGCATCGAGGGTGGCCTTCGCCGCCTCGAGTTCGCCGATGAGGTCATTCGACGTCGTTGCCGCGCTGCGCCGGGCCGCCAGGGCCATGCCATAGGCGGCGGTGCAGCCGATTGCCGGCGCGCCGCGCACCACCATCGCCTTGAT
>JAOACN010000515.1 GCA_026417815.1 Chloroflexaceae bacterium
ATTCTGTTCCCAGTAGCGCCGGATCGCCCCGCTGATGCACTGGCCGGTTTCCCGGAAGCAGCGTTGCTCGCCCTGGGCCTGCACGTTGGCCACCGGCACCGCGCCCAGGATCGCAACGACGACGAAAAGAAACGCTCGAAGACCACGCATATCGTTATCCTGAACGAGATGTGCAGGCCCGAACTTCGAGTGTCACCCGGCCGCGCCGCGCTGCGCCCGGTGTCTGTCCCTCCAGCGCCCTTTCCCTCTCCCCCCAGGCAGGAGAGGGAAGGGAATGGGGGGAGGGTGCGGATTGAGCCAGCTTCGTCCCAATTACAAAACCAGGCTCACCAGGCCGGCGCCCTTAGGCCACCGACTCGCCCGGTTTAAGGGCGATAATCTCGGTGGTGACGCCAAACTCTTTGCAGGCTTCCGCCAGGGCCTCAGGCGTTCCTTTCAGGATGGGGAAGGTGGCGAAGTGCTCGGGGATGGCATAGCGCGCGCCGATTAACTTCAACGCATACGCCGCCTGGCGCGGATCCATGGTGAAGTGATCGCCAATCGGCAAAATCGCCAGATCGGGTTTGTACAGATCACCGATGATCTGCATATCCATGGTTACGCAGGTGTCACCGGTGTGATAAATGGTAAAGCCATTGCTGAAGCGCAGCACGTAGCCTGCCGGGGCCCCCAGGTTGATGATCTGGCCGTTTTCGTAGATCGTGCTGGAGTGGTGAGCGACGGTCAGGGTGGCCCGCACATCCGCCACCGTCACCGTACCGCCCATGTTGAAGCCGACGATCCTCTCTGCCGCGATACCTTTGGATTCCAGATAGGGAACCATGTCGAACTGGCAGACAATCGTGGCGCCGGTGTCCTTCGCGAGCGCCTGCACGTCGCCGACGTGGTCGAAATGGCCGTGGGTCAGGAAAATGGCAGCGAGGTTCTGGCGCACGCGGGCCTTCAGTGGCTCGGGACAGGCGGGGTTTCCGTCAACCCAGGCGTCAATCAGAATGTTCTTCCCCTCAGGGGTCGTGATATGGAAGGTGCCGTGGCCGACCCAGGTGATCGTCACATCTTTGCCGATCGTGGTCATCGTTGCCTCCTTAACGACACACGAACCTGAACATAGGGGGCAAGCCTGTGGGGCAACCCTGTGGGGCAACCCCCGGGGTTGCCCCACGGGAACCCAGTATAGCACAAGGGAACCCGGCAATTGACAGCCCCGGCCTGGTCAGGGGCTGATGCAACGTCCGCCTCCGGCGGGGGGAGGGGCGGCTGCGCCACCCGAGACGGTCATGACGTCTGGGGCGCGCCCCAGAAACTGTTTACACCCGGGGTAACAGGAGAGCCTGGGACCGAGGGCGTCTCGCCCTCGAAGCCACAACGAGGGCTGGAAGCCCTCGCTCCCAGGAGAGGTGTGAACAGTTGCGCGCCCCAGGGATTTTGCATTACCCCTGCCGGCGCGGTATAATGTGTACCCCGTGGGGGTACCTACAGAGGTGCAATCGCCCGTTCCAGAGCGCGGGTGGTCTATAGAGGAGGGTAGCGGAATGTCCAAGCCGATTGTGGTGACAGACGCCGATTTCGAGGAGAAGGTGCTCCAGGCCGATAAGCCGGTGGTCGTAGATTTCTGGGCGCCGTGGTGCGCTCCCTGCCGGGCGATTGCGCCGATTCTCGACAAACTCGCCACCGAGTACGCAGGGCGTCTGACCATCGCCAAGGTCAATACTGACGAGGAGATCCAGCACGCCAGCCGTCTGGGCATTCAGGGCATCCCAACCCTGATCATTTTCAAGAACGGCCAGGAGGTTGGGCGACTGGTCGGTTCGCGCTCCGAGGCCCAGTACCGCGAGGTCTTCAATAAGGTGCTTGGCTGAGGTGAAAAGAGGCGGGTAGGCCGCAGCCCGCTGCGGCCGTACGGGGGCCGGTTTGCATCGCGGCGTTGTGCGCCATGCGTATGACCGTCTGATACGGCAACGAGACGTTTCCCTGGAGAGGCGGCGCCGACGGGACGCGCCCCTCCAAAGGCCCCGTTCCGGTGCGGCACGACGTAGCCGCGCCGCATCGGAACGGCTGCATCGTGCGGGGGCCGCAGGCCCTCGCCGAGACGAAGTCTTGTTGCGCTCTTACGGCGCGGGCGGACACCCGCCGGCGTCTGCCGTTGTCCACTGCAGGTTGACAAGGAGGTCACTATGGTTGAGCCGCAAGCGAGCCCTCCGCGCACCCTTTCGCCGGAGCGACGGGAGGATATTCTGTTACGGCTGCGCCGCATCGAGGGCCAGGTGCGCGGCGTGCAGCGCATGGTTGATGAGGGTCGCGATTGCCGCGAGATTGTCACCCAGGTGGCGGCGATCAAGTCGGCCCTGGCCAGCGTGAGTAGCCAGGTGTTGCAGTGCTACGCCCGCAATTGCCTGGGCGACGATGAGCTTGTCCGTGATCAGGTCATCGCCGAGTTGATCGAGTTGTTCCAGGGGGCCCGATGAGCCAGGAACCACCCTGCCGCGCCGGGGCAACCTCTGCCGATCTGGCCCGCGAAGCCGACCGCGCGGTGCTCTACGGCGCCGTGCTGGCCGCGCAGCGCCCCGGGGTGCGCCTCAAGCCGGCCATCGCCGAAGCGGCGCTGGCCCTCGTTCCCGCGGTGCAGGCTTACCTCAACGGCGAAGACGGCCCCCTGGCCGAGACGGCCCTCGCCTATGCCCGCGCCTGCGGGGCCGAAGCCTTCCTCAGCGCAAAGCGCCGCTCCCCCCAGGGTTGACCCGGCACGCACTCCCGGAGTGGAAGGGGCGACCCCTCTACGGAGAATGCCCCCCCTTTTACCCCAATCCAAAATCCAAAATCATATTACTCCTCCACCTCCCAGCCCTGCTGGCGCGCCAGTTCCCGTAATCCGCGGGTCAGGCTCTCGAGTTGCTTGAGCAGCAGCCGCAGCTTGAACGGCGCGCCCTCGTCGTGTTTGACCCACTTCACCAGGTCGCCATCGGCATAGGCGCGCGTCAGCCGGTCGGTCTCGTCCACCATCTGATCCAGTGAGCGGATGCGGAACACCCGCGCCTTGTTGCGCGGCTGGTTCTCGATCGTCTCGTCCTCGACGCCCAGGTAGGGGCCGTCCGCCTCTTCCGTCGCTTCATCGGCCCACAGATCGGCGTCGGACTCCTCGCGGTCCACGGCGCTCACACTGGTTCTCCCCAGCGGCCCGCCACTGATCTGCACCTCCGGCCCGGAGGGGGTGGTGCGTAACTGTTCGCCCGCCTCCAGGGCCTGGAGCGCCGTCTCAAGGGTCAGGTTGGGATTGGCGGCGAAGTAGGCCACCAGGCGGCTCAACTCGGCCGCCGACAGCCCCTCGTCAACCGCGAAGCGCGCCAGTTCAATCTGGGTGCGCGGGTTGGCGACGCGGCGCAGGTGCTGGGCCTGGGTGACGTTCAGTTCGCGGCGGCGGATCAACTGCTGCACCTCGTCGGGGAGCTCGAGCAACCCCAGGTAGCGGCGCACGGTGCGCCCGCTCAGGCCCACGGCCACACCGACCGCCTCGTCGAGTTCGTGGTCGGGAAGCCTGCCCCGTTCTTCGACGATCCGCGCCCGCAGACGGGCAAAGGCCCGCGCCTGCTCCAGGTCGTTCAGATCCTCGCGCTGCACGTTCTCAATCAACTGGCGCAGCAACAGGTCGGGATCATCGGCGTCGAGCACGATGCAGGGCACCCTCTCCAGCCCCAGACGCTCGGCGGCGGCCCGGCGCCGCCCGCCGTAGACCACACGGTAACGCCCGCCGCCCACACTGATCACGCCCAGGGGCTGCAGCAGGCCCCGCTCGGCAATGGTGGCGGCAAGGCCGGCGATGTCGCCCAGGTCCTCGCGCACCCCGTCGGGGTCGGCCTCAAGCTGGCGGGGATCAAGGTAGAGCAACTGCATAGGAGTCACGCTCCGCTGGATGCAAAACATTTGTGCCAGGGCGGAGTATAGCAGAACTGGCCTCGCGCGGCAACCGCTACACTACCACGCGCATGGCCCGCGGCAGAACATCGACGCACACGCGCCGGGCGCTGGTGGTCAGCACCTCTCCGTCGGTGGCCACAGGGAAGGGCGCGGGCGAGGCGATCTCGACGTGCTGTACGGTAGCGGTGATGATCTGGCGGAGCTCGACGTGGCTGCCGTCGAACAGTCTGGGATAGTAACGGATCACCTCATCGAGGCGCAGTTTCGGCACGATGCACAGGTCGAGCCGTTCATCATCGAGCTTCGCCGCGGGGGTGAGGAGGAAGCCGCCGCCCTGCCAGCGTCCACTGGCCACGGTGGCGAAGAAGAGCCGTTTGTGGACTTCTTTTCCGTCATAGCGCACGCTCATCACTGCGGGCTTGTAGGTGGCCAGGGCCCGCAGCGAGGCGACAATATAGGCGGCGAGGCCGGTCAGACGGGGCAGGTTCTGGACCTCGACGGCCACCTGGGCGTCAATGCCCGCGCCAAGGCCGTTGATGAAGGCCCGGCGCAGTTCCAGGCCGCCGCTCTCGACGCTGATCGCGCCGAGATCCACGGCGGTCATTCTCCCGGCGGCGAGGCGGTAGGCCATACCGGGTAGACCACCGGTTTCGAAGCCGGGGAACATCCTGGCGAAGTCGCAGCCGGTGCCAAGCGGCAACAACCCGAGCGCGGCGTCGCCGGTGCCGGCCTGGCGCGCCGCCAGGATGCCATTGACCACTTCGTTGACCGTGCCATCGCCCCCGGCGGCGGCGACGCATGCAAAGCCCTGCTCGACTGCCTGGGCGGCCAGTTCGACCCCCCCGCCGCGAGCATGGGTGGTGAAGAGCGTATAGTCCACCCCGGCGCGGCGCAGGGCCTGCTCCAGTTCGTCGCGGGCCCTGCCGGCGGCGCCCCGCCCCGCGGCGGGGTTGGGGATGACACAGGGCTTCATACGGGGGGGTCCGGGAAGGCGAAGCCCTCCCGCCTCAGATCGTCACCCCCAGGGCCTCGGCGACGGTGAAAATATCCTTATCGCCGCGCCCGGACATATTAACCAGGATAATCTGGTCGGGGCCCAGCCGGGGGGCGAGCTTCAGCGCCTCGGCCACGGCGTGGGCGCTTTCGAGCGCGGGGATGATGCCCTCCAGGCGCGCGCACAGTTCGAAGGCGTCGAGGGCCTCTTCATCGTCGGCGCTGGTGTAGGTCGCGCGGCCAGTATCGTGGAGCCAGGCATGTTCCGGGCCGACACTGGCGTAATCCAGCCCGGCGGAGATGGAGTGGGTGAGGGCGATCTGGCCGGCGTCGTCCTGCAAGACGTAGGAATATGTACCCTGGAGCACACCGGGGCTGGCGGCGAGAAAGCGGGCGGCGTGGTCGCCCAGGCGCGGGCCGCGCCCGCCTGCCTCCACCCCGCGCAGGGCCACGCTCGCGTCGTTGAGGAAGGGGTGAAAGATTCCGATGGCGTTGGAGCCACCGCCCACACAGGCCACGACCACGTCGGGGAGGCGGCCCTCCGCGGCCAGGATCTGCTCGCGGGCCTCGCGCCCGATCACGCTCTGGAAATCGCGCACCATGGTGGGGTAAGGGTGCGGGCCCAGGGCCGAGCCGAGGAGATAGTAGCTATCGGGGTTGGTCACCCAGTCGCGCATGGCCTCATTAATCGCGTCCTTGAGGGTACGCGAGCCGCTCGCCACGCCACGCACCTCGGCCCCCAGAAGGCGCATGCGGAAGACATTGGGCCGCTGCCGGGCCATATCTTCGGTGCCCATGTACACCACGCACTCCAGACCCAGCAGGGCGCAGACCGTCGCGGTGGCGACGCCGTGCTGGCCGGCCCCGGTTTCGGCAATTACCCGGCGCTTGCCCATACGCCGGGCGAGCAACCCCTGGCCCAGGGCGTTGTTGATCTTATGCGCGCCGGTATGGGCCAGGTCCTCGCGCTTGAGATAGATCTTCGCCCCCCCGCAGTGCGCGGTGAGGCGGGCGGCATAGCTCAGCGGCGTGGGACGGCCGGTGTAGGTGCGGTGCAGATGGGCCAGTTCGTCCCAGAACGACGGATCGGCGGATGCCGCCGCATAGGCCTCCTCGAGGGCCGTTACGGCGGGCATCAACGTCTCGGGCACGTAACGCCCGCCATACGGACCAAAGCGGCCCGCCCGCTGAGCCTCAGGCGCGATTGCCATGCACTTGAACTCGCTTCCGTAGGCGCGTTTCAAATCAGCTTGACCGTCGGACCTACGCCTCCACGCCTCCACACCTCCACAGGCGGTTGTGAGGAACGATGGAGCGACTGTCAGGCTGGAACGCTCAGGTCTGAACCTTGTCTTACCGCTGAATCAGGCTCTCGTCTTTGTTCTTCTCGCCCTCTTCGAGCAGCATGATCGGAATGCCGTCCTCGACCGGGTAGCGGTACCCATTGCGGCGATTGACCAGCCACTCCTTGCCATTGCTGTCGGTCATCAGTTCGACCGGCCCCTTGTCGCCCGGATCGGCGAGAATGCTCAGCAGTTCGGGGCTGATGCTCCGCCGCTGGCCTTCGCCGGCGGCGGGAGCGGGGGCCAGATCAAAGACGCTGTCCTCGCGGTACTGGCGAATGGCGCGGAAAATAACCACGGCCAGCGCGACCAGAGCGGCGACGCCGAGAATGCGAACGAGGACCTTCATAAGCTTTCCTCCTGACTGACTGGAACGGGCGCGAGACGCGCGCCCGCAAGCCGAGACCGGAAGCACAGGCGCAAGATGTTTCCCCATTATACCCGATCAGCAGTGGTCTGCGGGGCTGTGCGCGGGCCTTGCCCGGGCAGGCGCAGGGCCGAACCTTCGCGCCAGGGTTGGGGCGGCGTTTCTGGATCGATCCACACCAGCAGGCGCGCCCGCGGCTGGGGACCATCGGGGTAGGTGATCTCGAGAAAGGGAAAGCGTTGTTCCTGGCGGCGCATGGTGGCGATATCGTAGATAATCTCCGTCCAGGTGCCGGTATTGATGTAGTACTGGCCCATACCGAGGGGCACAATGCGGGCCAGGTGAGTATGGCCGCAGATAAACAGCGTATCGTCGCGATGGGCGGGACTGCGGGCGATCTGAAGCATTTCGCGGGCGAAACGGTCATTGAAGGCGCGCACTTCGCGAGCCACCTGGCGGGTTGCCTCGCTCTGCACCTGATCGATCATATCGTCGGGCGGTTCAACCGCGCTGGCGACCATGCCAACCTGGCGCGCCACTTCGCGATGGCGGGCCACGCGCCCGCGGCGGATGCTGGCGCCCCAGCGCCAGAAGCCCCGCAGCGCCGGGGCGCTCAGCACCCCACCAGGGCCTTCGCCGCTAATCGGCATCTGGTGTGGTTCGGGCCAGGCCACAACCTGGAGGAAGCCGGCGACCCCGCGGGCCAGGAAGCGCCGCGCTGCCGGTGTGCGCAACTGTGGTAGCGCCAGCAGGTACCAGAAAAGCGCCGAGGAGGGTTTAACATTGTCAATCAAGGGCGCGATCGGCAGCGGTTCATCCTCCAGGTCATTGATAACCTCCTTGACCATCTGGGTGCCGCGCACAACCTCAAACGGCTCGGTAACGCCATCGAAGTAGGCGAAGCGGTTCCAGCCGTCGAACTGGTTGCCGTGGACGATGTAGATGCCGCCCCCGTGGTAGCTGACCCCGAAGCGCAGCCGCGGATCGTCGGGCGCAAGGCCAAGGGCCTCGCGCATGCGCGCCTTGGCGGCGGGGTAGTGCAGTTCAAAGTCGTGATTGCCGATCAATACCGTCAGTTGCGCCCCGGGCCGGGCGAGAAAGCGCGCCAGGGCCTCGAACACCCCCCGATGGGCGCGGATCACGGCCTCGATGCGTCGGGCGGCGGCGTCGTCGCTGTACTCGTCGTCCTCCAGGTCGGGCAGGCGCACCTGGAGAAACTCGATCGTATCGCCGGCCAGGATCAGTTCCGTAGGTTCGCCGGACACGTAGTGGTCGAGGAAGGCGATCAGCGCGGCATCATCGTCGAAATCATCGAGATGGTCGCCGCCGCCGAGGTGCAGGTCGCTCACGACGATCCGGCGCTGCCGCGGGTTGATGGCGTCGGGGCCAATGGGGGGCGTGGTGTAGGCCGTGGGCCGCAGCACCACCCGGCGCAGGCGAAGAAACACCCAGCGCAGCGCCAGAGCGAGCAGGGCCAACCCGCCGATGGCCTGCGCGGCGCGGATGATCGCCTGCGCCAGGGAGGGGGTTCTAGGCTGAACGTACTGCGGCAATGAAGGCCTCGATCTTGGCTGGATCCTTGACGCCGTCGGTTTCGACGCCACTGCTCACATCAACGCCGATCGGCCGTACCGTGGCGATGGCCCGGGCAACATTGGCGGGATGGAGCCCCCCCGCCAGGATCAGCGGCGTCTCGGCGGCGAGCGCGGCGGCCCGCGACCAGTCGGCCGGTGTGCCGGTGCCGCCATAGGCCCCGGGCACGTGGGCGTCTACCAGCAGCAACACCCGCGGCGGTTTCCGGGCGGAGATCGCCGCGCGCTCCGGCTGTTCGCGGCGTGCCCGCACAATCCAGGCGCGCTCGGCGGGCGCGCCGGTGAGTCGGATGGCCTTGAGCACGGGCAATGGCAGCGCGTCGGCGTACTCGACCGGCTCATCGCCGCTCAACTGGATCAGGTCAAGACCCACGGCGTCGGCGACAGCGGCGATCGTGGCGGGGGGGGCGTTCACGAAGAGACCGGCGAGCAAGGGCGGGGGGGCAGGGCGCTCGCGCAGGGCCGTGGCAATGGCACTGGCTTCCGCTACACTCACCCGCCGTTTGCTCGCCGCGAAGACCAGACCGATCCAATCTGCTCCGGCAGCAGCGGCAGCACTGGCATGCTCGGCATGGCGCAGGCCGCAGATCTTCACAATCACACTGGCTCCAGCAGCGGGTAGTTACTCTGCTTTCAACGTATAGTAGACCCGCTTCCCGCGACCGCTCCGCTCAAGCATCCCGGAATTGATGGCCTGCTTGACCATTGAGCGCAACTGTTCATTGGTACGGGCCAGATTATGCTCCTTCCGCCGTTCGCGCAGCGTATCGAAGATCTGTTGGAACGAGACGGGCCGGGTGAAACTGGCCATCATCTCGCGGAAGATCCTCCACTCCTCGTCGCTAAAGGCGACTGGTTCAAGCAGTTCAAACGTATCGCCCTCGTCGCCTTCGGGCGCGGTTGCGATAACGACCCCGCCATGCTGCTCGGGAGTTTCGGCGGGCGTCAGCGCCTCGGCCACACCCTCATTGAATGGAGGGACCGCCGGCTCAGGCCCATCGAGAGCGAATGCCGACGAGACTTCCGGCCCGCTCTCCTCGACGGCTGCGCCCGGGGTCACGACGGGCGCCTCGGCGAGAGCCACATCGAGAGCTGGTTTCTCGGTCGGCGCGCTCGGGGCAAGGTCGCCGAGCTCCTCCGCCAGGTGCTCGACCGCAAAGACGATCTCCTCAGCAAGGTGTTCGACGCTGAGGGCCACATCTTCAACCGACTGCTCGAGTTCATCGAGGGCCAGGAGTTCCTCGCCCAACACCTTCGACTCTTCCTCGATGGGCGGCGTGTAGTCGAGTTCATCGAGGTCCGCCTCACTCTCCGGTGCATCGAGCGGCTCGGCCGGTGCAGCGGTGTTCTGGCTGCGGCGCGAGCGGCGCCGGCGGCGGCGACCGCCCGTTGTGGCGCCCGATTCTACCACAATCGCGGCGCTGATCGTGCGCGACGTCTCCTTGCGCCCATTGGTCAAGACGCTCGTATCCACCACCGGCTCAACCGGCAGTTCTTCGCTGAGGGCGGCGGCGAACTGGGAGAGCTTGTACGGGTCCTCGCCAGGGAGGAAGACCTCATTGACTGTGCCATTCGTAAAGATCTGCACCTTGCCGCGTTTCTCGGCGTCAACCACGAAGTCCTTAAACTTCGCGAAGGGACGTCCATTCAGATCGCGGTAGCGGCTCTCCTTGAAGTCGCCACCCATCAGTTCCTTCATCACCAGTTTGATCGAACCCAGGGTGGAGACATAGCCGCGCTTGCGCACCAGGTGGATGGCCTCCACCAGGACATCATAGATATCGGGTTCGGCAGCGGGCCCGCCGGGTGCGGGGGGAGACTCAACGACCGGTTCGCGCGGCGGTTCGAGGACCGGTTCGGGGCCACGGCTCAATTCGGTAGCGCGGCCAGCAATCGCCGTAGCGGCGGCGGAACCGCCCGGCGTCTTGCCAACCAGTTGCTCATAGAACACGAACTCATCGGCGCTCTGGGCCAGGTGCGTGCTTGCCGCCCCGCCGATACCGATGATGTAGACTTCCTTCCCCTGCTGGCGGATGCTGTTGACCAGGGGGATGAAATCCCGGTCGCCGGTTACCAGCACGAACCGGCTGATGTTTGGATTGGTGAACAGCGTCTTCATCGCGTCGATGCACAGATTCATGTCGACGCTGTTCTTGATCGCCCGACCGGTGCGCCCCATATCCTTGTCGTAGTAGTAGGTCGCCACGTAGATCGGCTCGATCGCGTTGGCATAGAGGGCGCTCGTGACGCGGGGGTAGCGGTACCAGTCGGCGTAGGCTCGGGAGATGACCACGCGGCCAAGATCGCCGCAGCGGTCCATAATGGCCTCAAAATTCGGATTTGCGTTCAGCTTATCGCGGACACTTACGTAGACGTTCTCGAAGTCAATGAAGACTGCGACGTCGGGTCGCCGTTGCTCGTACATTGGTTGTTGATCTGCTCCTGTGTTGTAGGTCGTAAGGCAGGCAGGAGATACTTCGGGGCTGGCGCGGGGCTACCCATCGGGGCGCTGTGTATGGCGCACAGCGCCAGCGGTCGCAGAACGCGAGCCGAGGCGCGATGACTACGCGGGCGCGTGGTGCTCACTGGCTCAACAGCGCCAGTCATCGCATCGTGCCGTCGGCGGGCGTTACCACTGACCGGGGGTAGAGGAACAGGCGCAACACCGGGAAATCTCCCTGGCTCCACCTCATACATCTGATAATTCCCTTCAAGTACCGGCGCGTCATTACCGCGAGGCCGCCAACTCAACGGTTGCTGCCGGTTCACTGCTACTATAGCATTGGAACGCCATAGATGCAAGGAGTTGCGCGCGACGAACGGCACGAAAAACGGAAGTTCCTGGAAGGGTGAAGCCCTTCCAGACCGGCCCCTGCATGGCGCCTCTGTGGCTCAGAGGCGCAGTATCCGCCCATAGGCCAGCAGGCGTGCGCGCAGTTCGTCGCGATCGATGCGTCCCTGGAGATAGGCGCGCCAGGCCCGAAGGGTCAGACGCGCCATGCCGGCGCGCACGATGGTCCGATGGGCCGCGAGGCGCCAGGCCGGGCCACGCATGGCGGCAAACCGGTCACGGCTCCGCCAGAGCGCCACCAGCATCGGCCAGCGCACCTGAGCGGTTGCCGCGCCGCCCACGTGGGTCACCCGCGCCGCCGGGACCTGCCAGATTGCCCAGCCGGCCCGCCGGATGCGCCAGCACCACTCGATCTCTTCGCAGTACATGAAGTACGCCTCGTCCAGGGCGCCGACGGTGGCCAGCACCTCGGCACGGGTGAGCATGCATGCGCCGAGGGGGTGGTCAATCGGGAACGGCGCCTCACCGCGCTCCTGCGGGTAGCGGCCGTGCCACCAGGAGCCATACAGCCGCCCTGGCAACGCCTCGCCCGGCGGGAACAGGTCGAGCGCGGTCATCAACAGGGTAGGAAAACGGAACGCCGCCGGTTGTGGCGTGCCATCGGGGTTGAGCAGCCGCGGTCCGACCAGGCCGACCCGCGGGTGGGCCTCCAGGAAGGCGACCATGTGCTCTATCGCGCCAGGATGCACCACCGTGTCTGGATTGAGGATGAGCACGTAGGGTATCGAGAGATTGAAACGGGAGATTGACCTGCCCGGGAAGGGGGGTTCGGCGTCACCGGCGCATGCGCCCACGGTCCGGCCTTCGAGCCAGGCCAGGCCAGCCGCGATGCCCCCCGCGAACCCGCGGTTATGGTCCAGCGCGAGCAGTTCCACTTCGGGAAACTCGCTGCGCACCATGGCCGCGCTGTCGTCGCGCGAGGCGTTGTCTACCACCACCACGCGCAGCGGGACGGTGCAACCGCGCAATGAACGCAGGCAGGCGCGCAGCAGGGCTGCGGTGTTGTAACTGACAACGATCGCGGCGACGAGCGGCGAGCTGTGGCTCATAGCGGCGCGATTGTAGCGCCGATGGGCCGGGGGTGCAAGGGGGCGCCCGCACCCGGCGTCCGGGGCGGCGAGGGCGCCCCATGCTCCGCTGCTTTACATTAACCCGCTGCGAGGAGGTTCGGAGGGGACCTGCGGCCCCGGCAACCCGCGCCGCGGGCTACCGATGCGAAGCCCGCCGCTCGGCGGAGCCTTCGTCCCGGCTCAGGCCAGGGCTCACGGCGAAGCCTTCGCGGGCTATACCGGATGTATTTCTTAACCATCGTCAGTCGCCAACGTCTGCCGGCGCGCGTCCCCCTTGCGGTTCGCCCGGATGCTGTTACAATCCACTGTGGTCTCGACGCAATCCGCGCAGGCGGACAGGTGCCCCATGGCCTACTATATTCGTGAGATGCTCTCGGAGCGCCCGGCCCTGAGTCCGCGGCGGCCAACCATCAACGAGTTTTTTCTCTCCAGCTACACCCTCAGCATCTACACCGGCTGCGAGCTGGGCTGTCCGTACTGCGATAGCTGGATCTACCAGGAACGGCCGCTCAACGAACGGATCTACGTTCCACTCGATCTGCCGCAGCGCCTGGCCGCCGAACTGCGGGAGGTAGATCGCGGTGACCTGATCGCCATCACCGCCCTCAGCGATCCCTACCAGCCCGCGGAGCAGATCTACCGCCTCACCCGGCAGACGCTGCAGGTGCTTGCCGAACGGGAACAGCCCTGCCTGTTGCTCACCAAGAGCGCCATGGTGCTGGAGGACAAGCCCCTGCTTCAGCGCATGAACGAGCGCAGTCTGGCCGTGGTGATGACCACCCTGGTGACCGCCGATCCCCACCTGAGTGAACGGCTGGAGGGCAAGGCGCCCTCACCGGCGTTGCGCCTGGAAATGCTCCGCGAGTTGAAGCGCGCCGGTGTGCCGGTAGGGGTAGCCATTGTGCCGATTATCCCCTATGTGACCGATCGTCACACTGCACTGCTTTCGTTGGTAAAAGCATGTGCTGATGCCCAGGTAGATTTTGTGGTATGGGATTATCTGCATATTTCGAATGAGCAGCACTGGATACGTATCAATGAATTGCTGGCCCGGCTGGGAAACTATCCAGTCAGCTATTACCGTGATCTCTATCGCGATCAGCCAACTGTCAATCCGATCTACCGCCAGGAGATTGACCGTGAATTGCTCGACCGCTGCGACGGTCTTGGCCTGGAGGCCCGCGCGCCGCACCGCATCTATGCCGGGCGGCTCGCGCCGCGCAACGAGGCGGCCCTGCTGCTCAAGCACGGCGCGTTCCGCGATCGCGTGCAGGGGCGCGAGCTGGTGGCGCTGAAGGAGCGGGCCCTGGCCGATCAGGTCTACGCGGGAACGATCGATCCTGTGGCGCTCCGCGAGAGTTCCCTGTACCCGCTGGTACGTGAGGTGCTGGGGCTATGATTTCGTGTGGCCGAAGAGATGGGCGCCCCTCGCTCCCAACCTCGATAGGTGGAGCGGGCGGCAGGCTGGGTTCCCCTGCGCCCTTACCCGACGATGATCACTATGGCGCCGTAAACAGGTCGCCGACCAGTTCCTCCAGGGTGGCCTGGAACGGCCAGAGGACCACTCCTGTGGCGCCAGCGTCGCGGCTCGCCTGGAGTCCGATCCGCAGGTCGCGGCGTAGTTCGTCTGTGTCACGACGGTGTCCCTCGCCACTGGGAAAGCCCAGTTCGCTGACCACCACCGGCTTGCCCTGGTTCAGGGCGCGCAACTCGGCGATGCTCCGTTCCAGGTCGCGCGGCAACCCTTCGCCATAGTACCAGTGGGCGACATAACGTCCGGAGTCATAGGGTTCGTCATCGTAGTAGTGAAACGAGTAAAAATCCACCAGCCCCGCCAGGGGCGAAGGCGCCGCAGCCGGACGGAAGTAGCTCTTGGCGAAGGCCATGCCAATGGTGGTCATCTGCCGGGGATCGATCCACTTCACTTCGTAGTGCAGGCGGGTGAGAAAGGCGATGCGCGCTTCGGCAATCTGGAGACAGAGGGGAAAGTCGCCGTTGTCCCAATCCCAGCAGCGCCCATCAACCGGGCTGCCGATGTCGGGCTCGTTGAACAGATCCCAGGCCAGAATGCCGCTCTTTTTAGCCAGGCGCCCGACCACGGGCCGCACGTGCCAGTCCAGGGCGCGTGCGAAGCCCTCCGGGGTAAACTGATCCTGCGGATACTTCGCCAGCAGCACGGGCATCACGTAGATCCCCCGCCGGTTGGCGCTCTCCACCAGCGCCTCAAGGTGATCAAGCGCCGGTTCGATGGCATAGCCGGGCGTGTCGGCGCGAGCGCCGCCGAAGACGTAGTAGTTGAGGAACACCCGCACCGTGTTCACCCCCAGCGCACGCATCCGCTCGAAGTCGGCACTGTCTCT
>JAOACN010000582.1 GCA_026417815.1 Chloroflexaceae bacterium
GGTGTGGAGGTGTGGAGGTGTGGAGGTGTGGAGGCGAATGCCAGATTATCAAGCGAGTTTGAACCATGCCTGAGCGAAAGAACGCGATGATCAGGGTGCGCGACCTGACGCGCACCTACCAGATGGGCGAGTTTGAGGTCCAGGCCCTGCGGGGGGTGAGTTTCGACATCCGGCGCGGCGAGTTTGTGGCGATTATGGGGCCGTCCGGCTCGGGCAAATCTACGCTGATGAACCTGATCGGCTGCCTCGATACCGCCACCAGCGGCGACTATCTTCTCGACGGCCTGCCGATCGAGGCGCTCGACCCGGCCCTGCTGGCCGCGATCCGCAACCGCAAGATCGGCTTTGTCTTCCAGCAGTTTCACCTCTTGCCCCGGGCCACCGCGTTGCAGAACGTGGCCCTGCCCCTTGCCTACCGTGGCGGGCTAACGCGCGACGAGCGCGAGGAGCGAGCGGCGACGGCCCTCCAGCGGGTGGGCCTGGCGGACCGGATGGGCCACAGGCCCTCGGAGTTGTCGGGCGGGCAGCAGCAGCGTGTGGCCATCGCCCGGGCGCTGGTCAATGGCCCGGCCCTGCTGCTGGCCGACGAGCCTACCGGGGCGCTCGACAGCCGCACTGGCGAGGAGATCATGGCCCTGTTCGGCGAGTTAAACGCCGACGGGATGACCGTCGTGGTCGTCACCCACGAGGCGGGGGTGGCCCGGCAGGCCCACCGCCTGCTGGAGCTTCGCGACGGGCTGCTGGTGCGCGACGCGCCCATCGGCGCGGCCCGGCGGACAGCGGGCAGCCTCGCTGGCGCGGTGGCCCGGCGGCGACGCCTGCCGGTGCGTACAGCATGGAGGCGCGCGGTATGAACACCCAATCTCACATGAGCGTTTCCGCGGCGGTTGCCGAGCCGTCGGCAACCGACCTCGACGCCCAGATTGATGACCTCTTGCGCAGCGGCATCGGCTGGAACGACACGCTGCGCTTCGCTTTGGCGACCCTGCGGGCCAACCCGCTCCGCACGCTGCTCACGGCCCTGGGCGTGCTGATCGGCGTGGCGGCGGTGGTGGCCCTGCTCGCTATTGGGCGGGGCTCGCAGCAGAGCATCACCGACCGCATCACCGCCAACGGCGCCAATCTGCTCACCGTGCGCTCGGGGGCGGCCAGCAGCGGCGGTGTCAGGGGCGCCGTGGGCAGCATGGCCACCCTCACGCTGGCCGATGCCGAGGCGCTGAGCGACCCGCTCCGCGCCCCCCACGTGGCCGCCGTCTCGCCCGAATACGGCGGCTTCGCCCAGCTGGTGGCGGGCGGTAACAACGCCAACGCCCAGGTGACCGGCGTTACACCGGCCTACGCTACGGTCCATAACAGCAGTGTCGCCCGGGGGAGCTTCATCACCGGGGAGCAGCAGCGGGCGGCGGCGAAAGTGGTCGTGCTGGGCGCCAACGTTGCCGAGACGCTCTTCGGCGAGGCCGACCCGCTCGACAAGCAGGTACGCATTGTCGGCCATCCCTTCACCGTGGTCGGGGTGCTGAAGAGCAGTGGCGGCGGCGGCTTCGGCTCGATTGACGACGCGGTGCTCGTGCCCCTCTCAACGGCCCAGCGGGTGCTTTTCGGCGCCCGATCCGTGGGTGGCGACTGGACGGTCACGAGCATTGCCGTGCAGGCCACCGATGCGGAGAGCGTGGACGCGGCGCTGAGCGAGGTGGAGACGACGCTCCGCGAGCGGCACGGGCTGCCCGCCGACGGCAGCGACGACGACTTCAGCGTGATCAATCAGGCCGACATTCTGGAGACGGTCACCCAGACCTCGCGGATGCTCACCCTGTTCCTGGCGGCGATCGCGGCGATCTCGCTGGTGGTGGGCGGGATCGGGCTCATGAACATCATGCTGGTCTCGGTACGGGAGCGGACCAGGGAGATCGGGCTGCGGAAGGCGGTGGGCGCCCGCGAGGGCGACATTCTGCTCCAGTTCCTCTTCGAGGCGCTGGCCCTCTCGGGGGCGGGCGGATTGCTCGGCCTGCTGCTCGGCGCGGGCATCGCCCTGATCGTCAACGCCACGGGCGCGATGACGGCGGTGCTGAGCTGGGACGCGGCGTTGCTGGCCTTCAGCTTCGCCCTGGCGGTAGGGCTGTTCTTTGGCATCGCCCCGGCCCGTAGCGCCGCCCGTCTCGACCCGATCGCGGCCCTGCGCTCGGAGTAGGGGGAAAACCAGGTTTCCCCGGGCCCCCGCCGGAGGTGGAGGGGCCATCCGGGGCAACCTGGTTTTCCCAGACTCACCCTAATGCCGCCATGGCCCGCTGCGCGCTCTCGGCAGGCTTGACCTTGATCTCGGCCTGAACGACCCGCCCCCCCTCGTCAATCACGAAATGCGAGCGTTCGACCCCCATGTACTTCTTGCCGTACATGCTCTTCTCCACCCACACCCCATAGGCCTCGGCCACACTATGCTGATCATCAACCAGCAGGGTGAAGGGCAGATTGTGCTTGGTCTTAAACTTCTGGTGCGACTTGACACTGTCGGGGCTCACGCCGAGCACGACAGCGTTCTTCTCCTCGATGGTCGGGTAGTTGTCGCGGAAGCCGCACGCCTGCGTGGTGCAGCCTGAGGTGTCGTCCTTCGGGTAGAAGTAGAGGATCACTTTCTTCCCCCGGAACTGCGACAGCCGCACCGGCTCGCCGGTATCGCTCAGGACCTCGAAGTCGGGCGCCATATCCCCGACCTTGACCTTCTGCTCGGACATTGTGCGCTCCTTGTAGAAGAATAACCCTGTCATTTGATTCTACCTGAAATCTGGCCGAAACGGGCGTAGGGAAGCCGGGTTGCCCACGCCCCCGGGAGGATGCGGGAGAGCGCAGCCCTCCCGCATCCTTCACAGGTTTCACATCGTTTCTACACCAGAACTGAACAGCGGGCGGCTATCCTTGCACGTGGAACGAACCGCAGCAATCTGATGAGCGAGGCCCCCCGATGAAGACCCTGACCAGACCTCTCAACCGCAACACCATCAACCTGCTGCTCGATACGGCGAGCTTTCTCGCTTTCCTGATCCTCACCGCTCCGCGTTTCACCGGCATGGCCATCCACGAGTGGCTCGGCGTGGCCCTGGGCGCGGCTCTGATC
>JAOACN010000222.1 GCA_026417815.1 Chloroflexaceae bacterium
CTACACCTGTGCGGGGGCATGAACCAGCCTGCATCCCGGGTCGGAGTCCAGGGTCCCATGCGCCACAGATGGCCTCCGCACCTGCGCGCAACCCGGTGGGTTGCGCCATTGCCTGCCCCTGCAAGCAGGGGTATGGGAAACCCTGGTTTCCCGATACCCCTCATCGTCGGAGGGCATAGCCCTTCCGGAACCCTGGCCGTTTACGTCAAGGTATGGTAGCCCGAGCGATAGTAGAGCAGGGGGCGCGCATCGAAGCAACGGGCCGCCATCACCTCACCAACGTAGATTGTGTGGTCGCCGCCGGGCAGGGCGCTATGGAGCGTGCATTCGATATGCGCCAGGGCGCCGTGCAGCAGGGGCAGGCCACGCTCCGAGAGGAAGAACGTGCCCTCGGTGAACTTCGTCGCCTCATCGCTGGCAAAGCGCCGCGAGAGGTACTCCTGGCCCTCGCTGAGAATGTTCACAGCAAACTGGCCGGCCGCCGCGATCACGTCGTGACTGCCGGCGCGTCGGTCAATGCAGATCAGCACCAGGGTAGGTTGCAGCGACAACGAGGCGAACGAACTGACTGTCAGGCCAGCCAGGCGCGCTTCGTGGGCAGTGGTGACCACGGTGACGCCCGAGGCGAAGCGGCTCATCACCTGACGAAAGAGCGACTCATCAATCATTAAAGATGGCCCGATCCAGGCGCGACGGGCGGCAGGCCCGTCCCGCGATTATTCTTTCTGGCGACAATGCTGGCGTGGATCTCCGCGCCGAGGGCATGTTCGGCGCGCGCCACGTCATCGGGCAGGATCAGTTCAGGCACCGGCTGGACCGGAGCGCCATCAACGCTGATAGCCACCATGCTGAAGTAGCCAGTGGTGCAGATGCGCCGTTCGCCCTTGAGCGGATGCTCGGCGAACACATGCACCCGCACGACCAGCGAGGTCCGGCCCACATAGATCACCCGGGAGTAGGCCTCGATGATCTCCCCCTGGCCGATAGGGGTGCGGAAATCGATCCGCTCGCTCGAGGCGGTGACAACGGGCTGGCGACAGAAGCGCATCGCCGCGATGCCCGCCGCCTTGTCCATCATCGCCATGACGTCACCGCCGAACATGGTGCCATAGCCGTTGGTCTGGCCGGGCAGGATGATGTCGGCCATGCGTTCCTCGGCGGCGATTTTTCGTGGTCGGTAGTCGCCCTGTTCCTGGTGGTTGTTCATAGCGTTCTTTAAATTCTTTAGTTGAAAATGGGGAACCCGGCGTTCCCCACGCCCCGGCCAGCAGGGGTTCCCCGACTATCCTCCGCCCCAGCCCTTCGAGATCATGGTCTCTTCGCCGGGGGGGCGCTGGGGGATGCGGTAAATGAAGCGGACGATCTGGTCGGCGGCGACGAACATGATGATCAATGCCTGAACGATCTTGATAACGTCAATGGACAGCCCGGCGCGCACCTGCATCAGGCGCGCGCCGGTAAGCAGGCCGCCCCAGAGCAACCCCGAGAAGATGATCCCGATCGGGTTGGCCCGGGCGAGGAGCGCCACCGCAATGGCATCGAAGCCCAGCCCGGAGAAGAAATCGGTGCTCAGGGCGTAGCGGACGCCCATCACCTCGCCAGCGCCGCCGATACCGGCCAGCGCCCCGGCGAGGGCCATTGCCAGAATGATCGTCTTCGGCACGCTCATCCCGGCGTAGCGCGCGGCGTTGGGATTGCTGCCCACGGTGCGGAGTTCAAACCCGATGGTGGTACGGTTGAGGAGCCAGGCTACCAGAAAGACCAGGCCGATTGCGATCGGAATACCCAGATGTAAGATGATCGTATCCGATACGCGAACACCGGGCAGGCGCATCGTCTCCGCAATGTACATGGTGCGGGCGGAGCTAGGATCGGCAGGGTCGCCGAGGAGATAGGGATTCTTGCTCCTGATCAGCCAGTCCGTCAGACGAATGGCGATATAGTTGAGCATGATCGTATTGATCACCTCGTGGGCGCCGGTGCGCGCCTTGAGGAACCCGGCGATCGAGGCCCAGGCGGCGCCGCCTATCGCCCCGGCGATGATCCCCACCGGGATGTGGAACACCGGCGGGAGTTGGAGCAGCGTGCCCACGAGCACCACACAGACCGACCCGGCGTAGAGCTGTCCCTCGGCCCCGATGTTGAACAGCCCCGCCTTGAAGGCCACCGCCACCGCCAGACCAGCGATGATGAAGGGCGTCGCCCGCACCACGGTGTTGGCAATCGCGATCGGCGTGCCGAACGACCCCTCCCAGAGACCGATATAGGCCGCCAGCCAGTCGCCGCCAGTCAGGCCAATCATTAGCGCGCCCACGACCAGCGCAGTAAATACGGCGAAGACGGGCACCAGGTACGGCGCGTAGCGGGCGTAATACTCGCGAAAACCTGCCGGACCAGGGGAGGGGGCGCGTCCTTCAACTGCCTCTGCCATGCTGTCTCCGAAGGGCGTGAAGCCACAGTCAAGCTGAAACGCTTGACGCTCCGTGGGGCATCCGGCACATGCTCGAAAGGCCCTCCGTGGATCAATCAAGCATTTCGGGCAGTGCTCTAAGACAATCCTTCGGTATGGGCCAGCGAGGGGCTGACGGCCGGCGTCTCGCTCAGGCTCGCGCCGGCCATCAACAAACCGAGTTGCTCCCGGTTGAGTTCGCCGTTGTTCACCGTCGCCACGATTGTGCCGTGGTAGATCACCGCAATCCGATCGGAGAGCGAGAGGATCTCGTCCAGTTCGGCGGAGACCAGCAGGACGGCGACACCCTCGTCGCGTTTCTTCACAATCTGGTTGTGGATGAACTCGATCGAACCGACGTCAATGCCGCGCGTGGGCTGCGCGGCGATCAGCAGTCGCAGATCGCGCGTAAACTCGCGGGCGACGATCAGTTTCTGCTGGTTCCCGCCTGAGAGCGAACTGGCCGGAACCGTCACCGCTGGCGTGCGCACGTCGAACTCTCGCACCAGGCGCTCGGCGTGGTCGCGCACGGCCCCATCATCACGCACCAGGCCGCGGGCGAAGGGCGCGAGGTAGTACAGTTCAAGCACCGCGTTGTCGGTCAGGGGGTAGCCTGACACCAGCCCGTCGCGCTGGCGGTCCTCAGGGATGTGGGCAACCCCCAGTTCGCTGATCTGGCGGGGGGTTGCGCCGGTAACATCGTGGCCAGCAATACGCACGCTGCCAGTTTCTGGCGGGCGCAGACCGGTGAGGGCCTGGACCAGCTCCGTCTGTCCGTTGCCCTGCACGCCCGCGATACCGAGGATCTCCCCGGCCCGCACCTGCAGGTTCACCCCGCGTACCGCCAGGAGCTGGCGATCATCGCGGACGTGGAGGTTCACCACCTCCAGCACCACCGCGCCCGGATGCATCTCACCCCGTTCAACCTGGAGCATCACACTGCGGCCCACCATCATCGCGGCCAGGCTGGCCTCAGTCGCCTCGGCGGGGGTAGTTTCGCCCACCACGCGCCCCGCGCGCAGCACCATGATCCGGTCGGCAACGGCGAGCACCTCGCGGAGCTTGTGGGTGATGAAGATGATCGACGTGCCCTGACGGGCCAGTTT
>JAOACN010000006.1 GCA_026417815.1 Chloroflexaceae bacterium
ATGCGGCCATTGGGACCGGTGAACTCCTCGGTGATGGGAAAACCAAAGATCTCAACACCGCCGTTGGCTTCCCAGAACACGCGAAAGGCCCCGCGCAGAGAATGCTGCGTCTCGGGGAAGAAGCGCACGTCGGATTGGGCCCGGAGCGCGGGCAGGCTCCCCAGCAGCAGGGCCAGCGCCAGCACCACACCCGCCAGGGGCGCGGCCAGGCGGTGCAGCGGTCGTGCAGCCATGCGGTCCTCCTTCTATCAGGCGCGGTTCCAGAAACGGGGTCAACCGTGGCGGGGGGGACCCGGCAGGCGCGTCCAGGTATCCGCGACGTGATCCCGTGAAGACCAGCGAGGTGACCCACGACAGGGTCCCAGGGTTCCCCAACCTCCTCCTACCGGCTGTCAAAGCGGTTTTCGTGGGAGGGCGAAACCCTCCCGCACCCTCCCGAATTTTACGGGTGATTCGCGATTAGGGCTTTATCATAGTCTTTTTCCGTGTGATCTGTCAAGCGGGTGAGCGTGCGCCTCAGGGCTACACCAACGTTCGTCTCCCACGGCGGGGTGTGGGGCGGCATAGCCGCCCCACGGATGATTGTCTGCTGGTTCTGGCTGCGCAGCCGCCAGAGCCGCCAGACAAACCGGGGTTTCTGGCTTGCTCCAGGGACCCGGACGGTAGCAACCTTCCGGGTTGCGCCCGGGGTCCGGGAGGGCTGCGCCACCTGTATGCCCATCGCCGTATCCCACGGCGCGTTCGGGCGGTGTATGGAAAGAGAGGAACGTTGCGGAGGGAAAGATGCTCATCCGTCTGGCGATCGCCTGGATGGTGGGGATCGTTGTTGCGGAGCAGGCTCGCCCCCCGGCGGGGTGGCTCTGGGCAGGAGCCGGGGCGGGGTTGCTCGCGGCGCTGGCCCCGCGCGGCAGGCGGTGGAAGTGGATGCGCCTGGCGGCCCTGCTGCTGCTGTGCGCTGCTCTTGGGGGGCTACGCTACCTGGGCACACTGCCAACCCTGGGGCCGCAGAGTGTCACCAGCCTGCTCGAGCATGGCGAAGTGACCCTCACCGGCAGCGTGGCCGGCGAGCCGCGACGGAGCGAGGAGCAACAGCGGGTGACGCTGCGGGTCGAAACGGCCACGGTTGATGGGCGGACGGCGGCCTACGAGGGATTGGTTCTGGTCGTGCTACCGCCCTACCCGGCCTATGCCTACGGCGACCGGCTCATGGTTCGGGGCGAGTTGCGCCGGCCCCGCGCCGCCGAGCGCCCCGGCGAGTTCGATTACCGGGCCTACCTGGCCCACCGGGGCATCCTGGTTATGATGACCGAGCCGGAAGAAGCGCGCACGCTGCCCGGCAGGCGTGGTCTGGCGCCGCTGGCGGCCGTGCTCGCCTTTCGCGCCCATTGCCAGGCGGTGCTGCTGCGCGCCTTGCCCGAACCCCAGGCCGCGCTGGCCATTGGCGTCGTGCTGGGCATTCAGTCGAGTATGCCCGACGAGGTGTATCGCACCTTTTCGATCACCGGCACGAGCCACATCCTGGTGGTCTCAGGATGGAACTTCACGATTGTCGCGGGAATGCTGGGGGCGCTGGCGACACGCCTGCGTCTGGGGCGGGGGGCGACCCTGGCGCTGGCGCTGGTGGTGATGTGGGTCTACGCCGTATTTACCGGGGCCTCGGCGGCGGTGCTCCGGGCGGCGGCGATGGCGAGCCTGGCGGCCGTGGCCCGCGCCACCGACCGGAGCACCGAGCCGTGGCGCCTGCTCCTCGGGGCATGCTGGCTGATCACCCTGGCGGATCCGCACACCCTCTGGGATGTGGGCTTCCAACTCTCGGCGCTGGCGACGGCCAGTCTCTTCGCCTACGGCGCGCCGGTGGCCGTGTGGTTCAACCAGCGTCGGCCCTTCAACTGGCCGTTCATGGCCCCGGTAACGGAGGCCCTGGTCGCTACCTTTGCGGCACAGGTGCTCACCCTGCCGCTGATCCTCTACACCTTCGGCAACCTCTCGCTGGTGGCGCCGCTGGCCAATGTGGTCATCGTACCGGTGGTGCCTTTCGCGATGGGCCTGGGAGCAATCGCGCTGGTGGGCGGCCTGGTGTGGCTGCCGCTGGGGCAATGGCTGGCGCTGGGGGCCTGGCTGCCACTGACGTGGATCACCGAAGGGGCGCGCCTCCTGGCCGAACCACGCTGGGCCAGCGCCCAGGCGCCGCCGTTTCCGCTCTGGATTCTGGTTGCCTGGTACGCGCTGATTGCCCTGCACTGGTGGGGAAGAGGGTTGCTGGGAGGGCTTCGCCCTCCCGGCCCCCCCCATCAGGCGCCAGGGTAGAGACCGCCCACCGGGCCGTCTCCACGCCGCCCCATGACGCGTACGTCATCGCGGGGCCCCGGGGCGCACGATCGTTGCCGGCAGGTTCATGGGCGCGCGGGTTTCGTATGGGACCTTACGTGGCACCCGTCAGGGTGGGACGGGCAAATATGGCGGCGCGCATATGCTATACTTGGCGCTGTTATGATTCTTGCGCCTGACCTTACACCGTTGATCCAGGCCATACATGACGCGCCGCCGCGCCTTGTATACGTCTTCGCCGGGGCGGGTAGCCTGGCGCTGCACTGGCTTCACACGGTGCCTGGTTCGTCGCGCACGCTGCTCGAGGCCCGCGACTGCTACGCCCCGCGCAGCCTGGCCGCCGTCCTCGGCGCGCCACCCGCCCGGGCCGTCAGCGTCGAGACGGCCAGCGCGATGGCCACGTGGGCCTGGCGCTACGCCGCCACTCTCGCCGAGGACCCCTGGCCGCTGCTCGGGGTGGGTTGCACGGCGGCGATCGCCGCCGACCGGGCCCGTCGGGGCGCCGACCGGGCCGTCGTTGCCGCGCGCTCGGCCAGCGATACCCGGATCTACGAACTGTTCCTCGACAAGGAGCGTCGCGACCGCGCCGCCGAAGAGGAACTGATCAGCCGCCTGGTCGTCCTGGCGATTGCCGAAGGCTGCGGGGTGGGACAGGCGAACCTCGCCCTGGGCCCCGAGGAGGCCCTGCGGGTGACGCATTACCCGGCGCCTGCGTAAGAATACTTTCTGGGAGGGCGAAGCCCTCCCAGACCCTCCGAATTATGCAGGGGCAAAGCCCTCCCAACCCCTCCTGCCGGGCATATCCGGGCACATGCTTTTCGGCATTTAACTTTATGTCAAGCAATAACCAGCCAGACGCTCCCGCGGAGGCGCCGCTGCCCCTCCCCCGCAAGGCGTTCCCCATCGACGAGGTGATGGCGACCCTGCGGGCGACCATGCCGGCGTTTCAACGGCCGCTGATTGATCAGATGGGTGTGGAGGGCACGACCCCGTTTCGCATCTTGATCGCCACCATCCTCAGCCTGCGCACCAAAGACACGCTGACCGCCGTGGTCGCCCCGCGGCTCTTCGCCGCCGCCGATACGCCAGAAGCGATGCTGGCCCTCGGCGAGGAGCGCATCGCCGAGTTGATCTATCCAGTTGGCTTCTACCGCAACAAGGCGCGGAGCATCGTGCAGATCTGCCAGGTGCTGATTGAACGCTACGACGGCGCGGTGCCCGCCGACCTCGACGCGCTGCTGGCCCTGCCCGGCGTGGGCCGCAAAACGGCCAACCTGGTGCTTACTGCCGGCTTCGGCCTGCCAGGCATCTGTGTGGACATCCACGTCCACCGGATCTGCAACCGCTGGGGCTATGTGCAAACGAAGAACCCTGACGAGACGGAGCAGGTCCTGCGCACCAGACTCCCCCCCGAATACTGGATCGAGATCAATGGTCTGCTGGTGACCCTGGGGCAGAACATCTGCCTGCCAGTATCGCCGCGCTGCTCGGCGTGCCCGGTGGCGGCATTCTGCGCCCGTATGGGCGTAACTCGCAGTCGGTAGCGAGGTATGCGTTTGTGGAGGTGTGGAGGTGTGGAGGTGTGGAGGTGTGAAGGTGTGGAGGACGTGCGTGTTCACCCTTGTCCTGGGAGCGAGGGCATCGTGCCCTCGAATCCTGACGAAGGCGGGACGCCCTCGCTCCCAGGTCTGCGGGGTTACCCCAACACTGAACACGTACTAGAAGATATGTCCGTCATTCCCGAGATGGTGGTACGGCGGCTCGGGTCCGGCGGGCGGCCAGTTGGGCCAGGATGGCCTCGTGCTTCTCGCGGGTGATGGGGTAGAACCAGGTCAGGAGCATCCCGCAGATCAGGACGATGGTTGGCACGGGGCCAATCATCAGACGGATGGCCAGGCGGGCGGAGTCGGGCTGCAAGTCGGCGGGCAGGCTCTCGTTGAAGCCGGCGACCTGCAACCCCAGCCCCACCAGGAACAGACCCACGGCCAGCCCCAGTTTCTGTAGCAGCACCATGAAGCCGTAGAACATCCCCTCGCGGCGCTGGCCGGTTTCCAGTTCATCAAGCTCGATCACGTCGGGCATCATGCTCCAGGGCACCAGATAGGCCGTGGCAACCCCTGCGCCGGCGATCACCGCCAGGATGATCGCCAGGGTGATCTGTTCGGGTTGTAGAAAAAAGAGAAACGCCTGCACGCCGATCCAGATCACACTGCCGACGAGGTAAACGGCCTTCTTGCCGATGCGTCGGCTCACCGCGCTCCAGACGAAGAGAAACATCAGGGCCGAACCCTGCACCGCCAGGAGAAAGGTGGTGATCAGATCCGGCCGGTGCAGCCAGAAGGTGATGTAGAAGGTCAACACCGCCGAGGTGACTTGCACGGCCAGCCAGGAAAACATGTAGATCCCCACCACGAACAGATAGGGCCGGTTGCGAAAGACGTAGCGGATCTGCTCGTCCAGGGAGAGGTCTTTCGCCTCGGGGTCAGGTTCGTAGCGTTCGCGGGTGCCGAGGAAGCACCACAGGAACGGCAGGACGATCAGCCCCCCCACCACGGCCCCGGCCACCAGGTAGCCGGTCCGGGGATCATTGGGGTAAAGGCCAACGATGGTCTGGTGCAGAATGC
>JAOACN010000059.1 GCA_026417815.1 Chloroflexaceae bacterium
AACTATGGCGAACTGCGCGCCCTCGAGCGCATCGGCATCACCCTTGCACCGATGGGCGATGGCTTTACCTGGACCAGCCGCGACCCCGATGAGACCCGGGCCAGGGCGTTGCACGGTTGGGAACTGGCCAAAGCGAAGATCGTCTCTGGTGACTACGACGTCTTCTTGCTCGATGAGTTCACCTACGTGCTCCACTTCGGCTGGCTCGACACCCACGAGGTCGTCGCCTGGATTCGCGAGCACAAGCCCCCGATGCTGCACCTGATCATCACCGGGCGCGATGCCCCGCAGGCCCTGATTGATGCCGCCGATCTGGTCACCGAGATGCGCGAGGTCAAGCACCCCTTTCGCGACCAGGGTCTCAAGGCCCAGCCGGGGATCGAGTTTTAAAGCACTGCAATGTTCGATCCACCGAGGACCCTGAGCCGTGTGGCTCCCTGCGCTCGCGCCGCCAGCGTTGTGAATCAGTCGTTTTGAGAAATGCTATAGGGAAAGCACAGATGGGCAAGGTCCCTCCGAAAACCGCGTTCCGGGATGGTGCGCTGGCATCGCGCCGGAACGCGCAACCTTGCGGGGCTACTGGTGCTATGCCTTATGAGGTGAGGTCACAGCCATGAACAAACGCCGGAAACGCTGGTTGCTGGTTGCCGTCGGAGCGATGGTGTTACTCGTCTTCGAGGCGCGCCCGGCCCATGCCATGCACATCATGGAGGGCTTTCTACCGCCGTTCTGGGCCGCGTTCTGGTTCGTCGTCACCCTGCCGTTCTGGGTGATCGGGCTGCGCCGGATCAACCGCCTGATCGTCGAGAAGCCTGAAACCCGGCTGCTCCTCGGTCTGGCCGGGGCCTTTACCTTCGTGCTGAGCGCCTTGAAGATCCCCAGCGTCACCGGCTCGAGCAGCCATCCCACCGGCACGGGCCTGGGAACCATCCTCTTCGGGCCGATGGTGATGAGCGTGCTCGGCACGATTGTCCTGCTCTTCCAGGCCCTGCTGCTGGCCCACGGCGGCCTGACCACCCTGGGCGCCAATGCCTTCAGCATGGCCGTGGTCGGGCCGCTGGTGGCCTGGGGCATCTGGAAAGGGCTTCAGGATCGCGCGCCGATCTGGCTGGCAGTGTTTCTCGCCGCCGCCCTGGCAAATCTCGCTACCTACGTCGTCACGTCGGCCCAACTGGCCCTGGCCTATCCCGATGCGACCGGCGGGTTCGTGGCCTCGTTCGTCAAGTTTGGAACGATTTTCGCCGTGACCCAGATCCCCCTCTCGATCAGCGAAGGCATTCTGACCGTGTTGATCTTCAATGCGTTGCAGAGGAACGCCGAGACCGAGCTCCAGACCCTTGGCGTGCTGAAAGGAGCGTAGCCATGCAGCCGAAACCCTTCGGGTGGGGCGTGTCGCTGCTGCTACTTGGTGTTGTGATCGTGCTGGCGATTGTTCCGCTGCTGTTCGTTCGCGACTCGGAGTTCGGCGGGGCCGATGCGGCGGCCGAGGAGGCCATCGCCGAGGTGGCCCCCGATTACGAGCCGTGGTTCACGCCGCTCTTCGAGCCGCCCGGCGGCGAGACCGAGAGCCTGCTCTTCGCCGTGCAGGCGGCCATCGGCGCCGGGCTGATCGGCTACTTCTTCGGGTTGAAGCACGGCCAGCGCCAGGCCCGCGGCTCAACCTCGGCGGAGAGCGCCCCCACCGGCCAGGCCGCCGGTGAGCGGATAGGGCGGTGAAGGAAGGGGCTGGGAGGGCTGCGCCCTCCCGTGTGGTGCGGGGAAACCAGGGTTCCCCGCGACCCTGCCTGAGGGGAGGGTCCGGGAGGGCATGGCCCTCCCAGAATGTCGCCGGATACCCTGGGTAGTCCGACAGGTCCTTCAGCCATGCACATCATTGACCGCTACGCCTACAGCAACGCCATCCGCGAGCTGGACCCGGCCCAGAAGGGCGGTCTGGCGCTGATTGCCATGCTGTTCTGCCTGGCGCTGGACCATCCGGCGGTCGGGTTGCTCACGCTGGTGTGGATGTTCGCATTGGCAACCCTGTGGGCGCAGGTGCCGGCCCGGGCGTTTGGGCGCGCGTTGCTCGCCGAGGCGCCGTTCCTGCTCCTCTCGCTGGTCGGCGTGGCCCTCAGCGTCAGTCTGGCGCCCTTGGTCTCGCCAGCATTGCAACTCGGCCCATTCTGGATTGGTAGCAGCGCCGAGTCCCTGGCCCTGGCGACGCGCCTCTTCACCCGCGCCCTGGGCTGCGCGGCGGCGCTCAACTTTCTGATCCTCACCACGCCGCTGCTTGATCTGATTGAACTGCTGCGCCGCCTGCGCGTGCCGGAGACGCTGATCGATCTCATGAGCCTGACCTACCGGGCGATCTTTGTGCTTCTCGAAAGCCTCCAGCGCATGGCGACCGCCCAGGACGCCCGTCTGGGCTACGCCGGCCCCTGGCGCGCGCTGCGCAGCGCCGGCCTCCTGGGGAGTCAGCTCTTCCTCGACGCCTACCGGCGCAGCCAGCGCCTGCAAATGGCGCTGGAGAGCCGGGGCCTGGCCGGGCCGCTGCGGGTGCTGCCCCTCGACTACCGGCGCGACCGGCGCGCGCGGTGGTTCGGCGCGGCCCTTGCCGCCAGCCTGCTGCTGGCGGGAGCGTGGCGATGACCGCGCTCCTCGAACTTGAACAATTGCACTACCGCTTCCCCGGCGGCGCCGAACCC
This sequence comes from Chloroflexaceae bacterium, assembly GCA_026417815.1. Classification (GTDB taxonomy): domain Bacteria; phylum Chloroflexota; class Chloroflexia; order Chloroflexales; family Chloroflexaceae; genus JACAEO01. The sequence continues at coordinate 2,685 of JAOACN010000059.1, forward strand.
GCCCTGCGCGGGGCCAGTTTGCGCCTGGAGGCGGGCCGGCGGGTGGCGCTCCTGGGGCGCAACGGCGCGGGCAAAAGCACCCTCTTGCTCCACGCCAACGGCCTGCTGCGCCCCTCGTCCGGTCAGGTGCGCGTGGCCGGCGAGCCGCTGGTCTACACCCGGCGCGGCCTCCTCGCCGCCCGTCGCCAGGTGGGGCTGGTGTTCCAGAATCCCGACGACCAGTTGTTCAGCGCCAGTGTGGCCCAGGACATCAGCTTCGGGCCGCTCAACCTGGGCCTGGACGTGGCCGAGGCGCGGCGGCGGGTCGCCGAGGCCGCGGCCCTGTGCGAGGTGCACGATCTCCTCGACCGGCCAACCCACGCCCTCAGCGGCGGGCAGAAGCTCCGTGTGGCCCTGGCCGGGGTGCTGGCCATGGCGCCCCGGGTCATCCTGGCCGACGAGGTGACGTCCGGGCTTGATCCCTGGATGCGGCGACAGGTCTTCGCCATCTTCAACCGTCTGATCGCCCAGGGGGTGACGGTGCTCCTGGCCACCCACGACCTCAGCGTCGCGCGCCAGTGGGCCGATCTGGTGGCAGTGATGGAGGCGGGACAGGTGGTTGCCGTCGCGCCGTCCGCCGAGGTGTTCCGCGACGCGGAGCTGCGCCGCCTCATCGGCGCCGATGAGTAGGGCCGCAGCCCGCTGCGGCCGCAGCGTAGTACGGCCGCAGCGTAGTACGGCCGCAGCGCGCTGCGGCCGTACGGGGGCCGGTTTGCATCGCGGCGGTGTGCGCCCCGCGCATGTGGCCTGAGGTGCACATCGGCGGTTGGCGGGGGATGGGGAAACCAGGTTTTCCCATCCCCCTGCCCGTGGGAGGGTTGAGGAGGGCCTTGCCCTCCCGGGAGCGACCTTCTTCATCGGTACACGCGGAGCGGACTGCGTTGTGAACACCTCCCCGAACACGGCTACGATCCTCGCGGCGCGCTGCCGGACGCTGCTGGTCGCCCTGGCCGCCGACGCGCTGCTGGGCGATCCGCCGAATGTCTGGCACCCGGTGGTGCTGCTCGGAAGCTGGATGCGTCTGGGTGAGCGGCTTGCGCCCCGGAGCGCGGGGGCGCGCCTGGGATGGGGCGCTCTGTGGGTGACGGGCGGGGTGCTGCTCGCCGGAGGGATCGCCCGGCTGCCGCCGCGCCAGGTTCTGATCCAGGGGATGCTGGCCTCGACCCTGCTGGCCTACCGGAGCCTCGACCGGGCCGTGGGCGCGGTGCAGGCCGCCCTGGAGGCCGGCGACCTCGACGAGGCCCGGCGCCTAGCGAGCTGGCACCTGGTGAGCCGTCCCACCGCCGATCTCCGAGCCGATGAAGTGGCGGCGGCGGCGATCGAATCGCTGGCCGAGAACCTCTCCGACAGCCTGGTGGCCCCGGCCCTGGCCTACCTGAGCGGCGGCCTGCCGGCGCTGGCGGCCTACCGGCTGATCAACACCGCTGATGCGATGTGGGGCTATCGTGATGAACGCTACGAGTATCTGGGCAAGGCGGCGGCGCGCCTCGACGACGCGCTGAACCTGGCGCCGGCCCGCCTGACGGCCGCGCTGATCGCCCTGGCCGCGCAGATCACCCTCGGGCGCGGCGGCGCCGCCTGGCGCGTCGCCCGGCGCGACGCGCGTCGCACCGCCTCGCCCAACGCCGGCTGGCCCATGGCGGCCATGGCCGGCGCGCTGGATACGACGCTGACCAAACGCGGTCACTACCGCCTGGGCGACGGCCCGCGGACCCCCGACGCCGCGCTGATTGCCGAGGCCCGCCGGATCGCCCGCACGCTGGCGCTCCTCCTGGCGATTGCCTTGCTGCCCGGCGCGCGAGCGTGGGGAAATGCGTCACGTTCTTGAACGGGAGGCAGGGGCGTGGGGAAACCCGGTTTCCCCGCTATCCTCAACGTGTTACGCGTCATAGGCGCATTACTTATGGGGTTCTGCCCCCCTCCCGGCCTCCCCCCGTTGGGGGGATGAGCCTGATTCTCTCCTCTGGCAGGGGAGGGTCAGGGAAGGGGGCGGGACCGCAGGAGAAGGTAACCCGGGCATCGCCCTTCAGCAACTATTGTCTTGCTCATCAACAGTAGAGGCCACCATGCACTTTCAACCCGACGCACTCCTGCTCATTGGTCACGGCAGCCCCGACATAGCGGGCAATGCCGAGTTTTACCGCTTCGCCGAGGATCTCGGGCGGTACCTGGGGGTGGCGATCCAGCCCTGCTTTCTCGAACTGGCGGAGCCGTCCATCGGCGAGGGCTTCGCCCGGTGCGTCGCGGCGGGCGCGCGCCGGATCGCCGCCCTGCCGCTCTTTCTGGGCGCCGGGCGCCACCAGAAGCGCGACGTGCCCGACCTGCTGGCCGAGGCGCAGGCCGCCCACCCCGGCGTGATGCTGCGCTACGGCGCGCCGCTCGGCTCACAGTTGCATCTCATTGACACCCTCGCCGCCCGCGCCGCCACCGCCCTCGCTCAGAGCACCCGGTCCGCGCCTCCCGACGCGACCGCGCTCCTGGTAGTCGGGCGCGGCAGCAAGGACCCCCAGAGCAACGCCGAACTGCCCCGCCTGGCGCGCCTGCTCGCCGAGCTGTACGGGCATCCGCTGGTCGAGTACGCTTACCAGGCGGTTGTCGGGCCGGACGTGGGGCAGGCGGTGACCCGCTGCGCGCGGCTGGGCGCGCGGCGAGTGGTGGTGCTGCCGTACCTGCTGTTCACCGGCTTCGTGCGCGACGACATTGCGCGACAGGCCCGCGTGGCGCAGGCACAGCACCCTGAGCTGGAGATCCTGGTTGGCGAGCACCTCTTTCCCCATCCGGGCCTGCTCACCGCCGCCGCGGCGCGCTACCGCGAGATCGTGGACGGCACGGCGGCCATGACCTGCGATCTCTGCATCTATCGCCGGCGCGCCATTGACGCCGAGGCCCACGCTCACCATCACGGCGCTCATCACCATAGCGACGAGGAGGTCCACCCGTGACGACCCATCCCCACGCCATCGCGGCCGAGTCCTTCGCGATCATCCGCCGGGGCCTGGCCGAGCGCGGCCATGCCTTCGACCCGCCGCTGGCGGCGGTGATCGAGCGCATCGTTCACTCGACCGCCGACTTCGAGTTTGCCGACCTGGTCCGAACCAGCCCTGGCGCGGTCGAGGCCGGAGTGGACGCGCTGCGGGCGGGCTGCGCGGTGCTCACCGATGTGCACATGGTGCGCGTGGGCGTCAACGCCGGGCGCCTGGCGGCACTGGGTGGATCGCTCCACTGCCTGATTGATGACCCTGAAGTGCAAGCCTTCGCCGCCGCCACTGGCGTCACCCGCGGCGCGCAGAGTATGCGCCTGGCCGCGGAACGGGGCTTGCTGGAGGGCGCCATCGTTGCCATCGGGAACGCCCCCACCGCCCTCGAAGAGGTGATCCGTCTGGTGGGGACGGGCGCGCGCCCGGCGCTCATCGTCGGCGTGCCGGTGGGCTTCGTCGGCGCTGCCGAGAGCAAGGCCGCCCTCGCCGGGGTGACCGCCGTGCCCTGGCTGATCACCAGCGGTCGCAAGGGCGGCTCGACCGTGGCGGTCGCGGTGATCAATGCGCTGCTGCGCCTGGCAGCGGGCGCGGGGAACGATGCGTTGTGATGGTGAACGTATGGATATGCCCGTACCCCCGCGCAACCGGCGCGGCATGCGCACCGGCTTCACCACCGGGACCAACGCAGCCGCGGCGGCCCGCGCCGCGACCGTGGCCCTCTTCACCGGCGCCTGGCCCGAGACGGTGACGGTCAGCCTGCCCACGGGTGAGACGACCTCCATGACGCCGCTGGAGCGCCGGCTTGAAGACGACGTCGCCTCGTGCTGCATGCGCAAGGATGCGGGTGATGACCCCGATGTGACCCACGGCGCGCTGATCTGCGCCACGGTGCGCCGGACGCCCGAGCCGGGCCTGCGCCTCGATGGTGGTCCCGGCGTGGGTCGCGTGACCCTGCCCGGTCTGGGGCTGCCCGTAGGCGAGGCGGCGATCAACCCTGTGCCCCGCCGGCAGATCACCGAGAACGTGCTCGCGGCCCTGGGCGAGGTCACCCCCGAGGGTCCGGCGATCCTGGAGCGCATCGGGCTCGAGGTGATCATCAGCGTGCCCGAGGGTGAACGCCTGGCCCGCAAGACCCTCAACCCCCGTCTGGGGATCATCGGGGGGATCAGCATCCTCGGCACGAGTGGCAAGGTCTACCCGTACAGCACGGCCGCCTGGCGCCACAGCGTGTTGCAGGCGGTGCAACTGGCCGCCTACCACAGCCCCGAGCGCGTCGTGCTCGCCACCGGGGCGCGCTCCGAGCAGTACGCGATGCGCCTGTTCCCCGAACTGCCTGAACAGGCTTTCGTGGAGATCAGCGTGTTTACCGGAGCGGCGCTGCGGGCCTGCATCAACCACGGCGTGCGTGAGGCCATCCTGGTCGCCATGATCAGCCGGATCATCAAAACCGCCCAGGGCCGTATGGTCACCCACGTGGCCGGCAATCCGGTGGACTTTGCCTTTCTCGCCCAGGTGTGCCGCGAGATCGGCGCCTCGCCCGAGTTGATCGCCGCAACCGAGAGCGCCAACACCGGACGACATTTTCTGGAACTGTGCCAGGCCCGTGGTGAAATGGCCCCTCTCGACCATCTCACGGCCATGGCCCTGGAGCAGATGCGGCGCTTCGTGCAGCGGTTTCACGCCAGCATGCGCCTGGAGGCCGTCCTGGTGGACTTCGACGGCGCGGTCCTGGCCCGAAAACGGTCCGAGGATAGCAATGGGCGCTGAAATGTCCTCATCGGCACGGGCATGGGGAACCTCGGGTTCCCCTCTATCCTTTGCGGCCCAGCCGCACAAATCCAAAATCCAAAATCGCATAAGAGGCTCCAATGAATCAGACCGCCCCTGACCCCTCCCGGCGCATCCTGGTGGTGGGTATGACCGGCGCCGGTTGCGCCGGTCTTCCCGAGGCGCTGATCGCTCGCGTGCTGGGCGCCGATCTGCTGGTTGGCGGCGAGCGTCACCTGGATGCCTTCCCCACCTTCGGCGGCGAGCGGCTGAGCGTGCGCCAGGGGTTGCCGCTCGTGGCCCGGCGCCTGCGCGCGGCCCTGGAGCGCGGGGAACGGGCGGTCGTGCTGGCTTCAGGTGATCCGCTATGGTATGGCATCGGCGCCAGTCTGCGGCGATGGTTCGCGGCCGAGGAGTTGGAGATCGTCCCCGCGCCCACTTCGTACCAACTGGCCTTTGCCGCCCTGGGCGAACCCTGGCACGACGCCGCGCTGCTCAGCGCCCACGCCCGCCCCCTCGACGAGGTCGTCCGCGGCATGCGGCAGGCGCCTAAGGCCGCCATCCTCACCGACGACCGCCACACCCCCGCGGTAATCGCCCGGGCGCTGATCGAGGCCGGCCTGGCGCCCACCGCGGCATGCGCCATCTGCGAGAACCTGGGCGAGACCGGGCAGCGCATCGTGCGCACGACGCTGGAAGAGGCGGCTGCTCAGACCTTTGCGCCGCTGAATGTGCTGGTGGTCTGGCGCGATGCGGGCGGCCAGCCGCCCGATGAGGAGGTGGGGCGAACCGCTTTGCCGGCGCCCCACGCGCCCGGCCTGCCCGACGCGGCCTTCAGCGCCGAGGCCGGGCTGATCACCAAGCGCGAGGTGCGCCTGTTGAGCCTGGCCGAACTGGCCCTGGGGCCGGGCGAGGTGCTGTGGGACATCGGCGCGGGCAGCGGGTCGGTGGGCATCGAGGCCGCCCGCGCGCAACCGACGGCCACGGTCTATGCGGTGGAGCGCCGGGAGGCCCTGTGCGAGCACATCCGCGAGAACCTGCGCCGCTTCCCCGCGCCCAACCTCCGCCTGATCCACGGCGAGGCCCCCGATGCCTGCGCCGACCTGCCCGCTCCCGACGCGATCTTCATCGGCGGCAGCGGCGGGCGCCTGGGCGCGCTGCTCGACCTGGCCCGCCAGCGCCTGCGCCCCGGCGGGCGCCTGGCGCTCAACCTGGTGACCCTCGACCGGCTGCGCGAGGCGCGCCAGCACTTGCCCGACGTGCGCCTCTACCAGGTCCAGATAAGCCGCGGCGCGCCGATCCAGGACGACCTGCGACTGGAGGCGCTGAATCCGGTGTTTGTGGTGACGTGGGTGAAAGAGGGGGCTGATGCTTCGTGAGGATAAAGCCGCATTGCTGCGTTGTAACGACTTACGATTAAATCCTGCATAGCCCGCGCAGGTGGGCTTCGCATGGGTAGCCCGCGGCTTCAGCCGCCGGGCTACAGGGCGAATACCGGTTTTATATTCTTAATCTTCATAAGTCGTCATTAAGAGCGTATCCGGATAACCTGGTTATCCGATCCCTTTTCTGGGAGGGCGTAGCCCTCCCAGCCCCTCCCCTCAGGGAGGGACGTGGGGAAACCCGGTTTCCCCACCCTCCTGCAGGAATTATGAGGGCGTAGCCCTCCCAGCCCCTCCCCTCAGGGAGGGGCGTGGGGAAACCCGGTTTCCCCACCCTCCTGCAGGAGTTATTCGGATAGGCTCTAAGTGGCGTGTTTCTTCGGTGAAATGCGTCTCATCTAGGGTGGAAGTCGTCATAATGCGATGACCCGAACTCGAGATCGGCCAGGGTGATAAGTGCATCGAGGTCTTCCAGCAACCCGGGATCGTATCGCTCAACTACCTCGCGTACCATCTGGCGTTCGGCGGGCGGGGTAAAGGCGAGCAGACGCTGGATGTCGGCCAGATCCTGGGTGCGACCGGCCTGGAGCTTGATCAGGATCAAGAACGGCCGTCCCAGGACAGGGAAGCCGGCCGGATCGCGGGATGGATTGCGCAGCGCCTCGTCGAGCCAGGGATCGGAACGGGTCAATACGTCGAGCAACGCTTCATCGTTCCGTTGCACCGTAAAGCCACCGATGCTCAACGCGCCCACGAAGCGGTACCCGGCGCCTAACAGGGCCTTTTGCGCTGCCGGCGCGTCGCGTTCGTGGATGAGAATGTCTACATCCAGAGTCGCCCGCTCGGGCAGATAGGCCCGTAGCGCCAGGCCCCCAACTAGCGCCCAGGGTAGCGGTCCGAGGATGGCATCGAGGTCAGGAACCGGTTGCATAGCCGTGCGCCGGGTGTAAAACGCAACTTGTGAGCCCGTGCCCCGCGCCGCCCGGCGGAGCGCCAGGCGCAGAAAACGGGTCGCCAGGCGTGGTGTTACTTCAGGATCGTCTGGCTCGCGCATACTGGAAAGTATATCACGATGTTCCGCCGCGCTCAGGCGCGGATTCTGGACAGGGCTGTTGCAAATACCTACGAGGCTTGCCCCGAACCCCGGGTTGTTCGTTGGTCTTGGCGGCTTAGCCGCTAAGACCAACGAACAACGACCTTGTCGGGCGGGGGCCTGGGGAGCGCAGGCCCCCGGAAAGAAACCCTTTTTGCTCCGAAGGGCGCTGCCCTCCGCACCTCCCGAAAAAGGCACAAAGATGGAAACCACCTTGTCAGGCGCGTTTGAACCAGAGCTTACCGTAGTCGGTCTGGGGCCGGGCGACCCCGAGTTGATCACCCTCAAGGGGTTGCGGGCCATCCAGGCCGCTGAGGTGGTCTTCGCGCCCCGTAGCCGCGACGGCGCGCAGAGTATGGCCCTGCGCATCGCCGCCCCCTGGCTCGACCCCGCCCGGCAGCGGGTGGTCGAACTGGCGCTGCCCATGGTCCGCGACGCGGCCCAACTGCGCCCGGCCTGGCGCGAGGCCGCCGCGACCATCGCCACGGCCCTGGGCGCCAGGCAACGCGGAGCCTATCTGCTGCTTGGCGATCCGCTGCTCTACGGCACGGTCACCTACCTGTGGCGCGAACTGGCCGCCCTGGCCCCGCATCTGCAACTGCGGATCATCCCCGGGGTAACCTCCTTCGCCGCGGCGGCGGCCACCGGCGCCCTGCCCCTGGCCCTGGCCGATGAGCGCCTGGTCGTGCTGCCCGCCAGCCACGAAGATGACCCGGAGCGCCTGCGGCGCCTGCTCACCGACTTCGAGACCGTCGTGCTGCTCAAGGCCGGCCCGGCACTTCCGCGCATCATTGCCGCCCTGGAAGAGACCGGACTGCTCGACCAGGCCCTCTACGCCGAATACGTCGGCATGCCCGAAGAGTTGATCGCCCGCGACCTGCGCGGCCTCGACCTCCACAATCGCCCCTACCTGTCGCTCGTGATTGTTCGCCGAGGAGACCGTTTATGAGTTACCCCATCACCCCCGGTACCGTCTACTTCATCGGCGCGGGACCGGGCGCCCCCGATCTGATCACCGTCCGCGGGCGCGACATCATCGCCCGGGCCGACCTGATCCTCTACGCCGACAGCCTGGTGGACGAGGCGGTGCCGGCTGCTTATGCCCGGCCCACCGCCCGCGTGGTCGGCAGCGCCGGCCTGGATCTGGAGCGGATCGTCGCCCTGATGGTGGAGACGGCGCGGGCGGGCGGGGTGGTGGCGCGGGTCCATACCGGCGATCCCTCCCTCTACGGCGCGATCCACGAGCAGATGGCCGCCCTCGATGAGCAGGGCGTGCCCTACGAGATTGTGCCGGGGGTCACGGCGGCCTTTGCCGCCGCGGCCCGCCTCGGCGTCGAGTTGACCGTGCCCGAGGTGACCCAGACGCTCATCGTCACGCGGGTGGCCGGGCGCACCCCCGTGCCTCCCGGCGAGGCCCTGCGCGGGCTGGCCGCCCACGGCGCCTCGCTGGCGCTCTACCTCAGCGTGGGCCAGATCGAGCAGGTGGTAGCCGAGTTGCTGGCCGGCGGCGCCTACACCCCCGATACGCCGGTCGCGGTGGTCTACCGGGCCACCTGGCCCGATGAGCGGGTCATCACTGGCACGCTGGCCGACATCGCCCCTCAGGTGCGCGAAGCCGGCCTCACCCGCCACGCCCTGATCCTGGTCGGCCCGGCCCTGGGCGCCGCGCGGCCCGCCACCCGCAGCCGGCTCTACGCCCCGGAGTTCGCCCACGGCTACCGGCGGCGGCAGGCGACCACCGGCGCGCCGGCGGAGCCAGCCGAAGCGCCCCACACCGCAGTGATCGCCGTTACCCGCGCGGGGGCGCGCCTGGCCGCCCGGCTGGCCCCGGAACTGGGGGCCACGGCCTATGTGCCGGCGAAGCTCGCCGCCGAGACCCCGGGCGCCACGACCTACACCGGCCCGGCGCGCGCCCTGGTGCGGACCCTCTGGGGCCGCGCCCGCGCCCTGGTGCTGGTGATGGCCACGGGCATCGCCGTGCGCGCCGTTGCCCCTCTGCTCACCCACAAAGGCGTAGATCCCGCGGTGATCTGCCTGGACGAAGCCGGTCGCGCCGTGGTTCCGCTGCTCGGCGGCCATCGGGCCGGAGCCAACGACCTGGCCCGGCGCATCGCCGCGTTCACCGGGGGCCAGCCCGCGATCACCACCGCCAGCGACACCCAGGGCCTGCCCGCCCTCGACCGTCTCGGCCAGGAGGCCGGCTGGCGCATCGTCGAAGACGCGGCCCTGACCCACGCCATGGCCTGTCTGGTCAACGGCGAACCGCTGGGCTGCTACGTGGACCCCGCCCTTCCCCACCAGCGCCGCCAGCTCGAGACCTGGCTCGCCGCCTGCCCCGATCTCACCTTCGTTGACGACCCGGCGGACCTCGCCGACTCGCGCTTCGCCGCCGCCCTGCTGGTCAGCCAGCGCGCCCTGGCGGAACACTGGCCCGCCCTGCGCGACAGGACCGTGCGCTACGCGCCGCCCGTCCTGGTGGCCGGCATCGGCTGCCGCCGCGGCGTGCCCGTCGAGGAGGTGCGCGCCGCCCTGGATGCCGCGCTGGCCGATGCCGGTCTTGACCCGCGCTGCCTGGCGGCCCTGGCAACCGCCGCGCTCAAAGCCGATGAGCCAGGGCTGAAGGCCCTGGCCGAAGAACGGGGCCTGCCGCTGGTCATCGTGCCCGACGCGCGCCTCCGGGCCCTCGATCCCGCCGACTTCAGCCCCAGCGCTGCCAGCGCCCGCGCCGACCTGCCCGGCGTGGCCGAACCCTGCGCCGTCGTGGTGGCAGGCGGGCCGCTCCTCGTCCCCAAGCGCGCCTTCGCCCGCTGCACGGTTGCCGTGGCCCTCCGTCCCGACACGACCACTTGGCCCGAGTCTGCGACCTCCACAGCTCCACAGCTCCACAGCTCCCCCCCCTCCCCCGGCCATCTCACCCTGGTCAGCATCGGCCCTGGCGACCTGAGCCAGTTGACCCTGGCGGCCCGGCAGGCGCTCCAGGAGGCCGAGGTGGTGGTGGGTTACGGCGTTTACGTTGAACTGGTGCGCCCGCTGCTGGCGTCCCACCAGGAGGTGCTGATCACTCCGGCAATGGGCGACGAACTGGGCCGCGCGCGGCAGGCCCTCGACCTGGCGCGGGCCGGGCGCCGGGTGGCGCTGATCAGTAGCGGCGACATCGGCATCTACGCCATGGCCGCCCCGGTCTTCGAGCACCTCCGCAACGCGGGCTGGGACGGCGCGCATCCCTCGGTGGAGGTGCTGCCCGGCATCAGCGCCTTTCAGGCCCTGGCGGCTCGCCTGGGCGCGCCGATCAGCCACGACTTCAGCGTGATCAGTCTGAGCGACCTGCTCACACCCTGGGAGGTGATCGAGCGCCGCGTCGCCGCCGCCGCCGCCGCCGACTATGTGGTGGCCTTCTACAACCCGCGCTCGCGGGAGCGCCACTGGCACCTCGGCGCGGCCCTGGCCATCCTGCGCGCCCATCGTCCGCCGGAAACCCCCGTGGCCCTGGGGCGCAACGTAATGCGCGCCGATGAGCATGTCACCCTCACCACCCTGGCCGAGGTTGATC
>JAOACN010000087.1 GCA_026417815.1 Chloroflexaceae bacterium
GCCCCCGTACGGCCGCAGCGCGCTGCGGCCTTCACACCCCCGCAGCCCCCGCATGGCCGCAGCGCGCCGCGGCCCTACACACCCCCGCAGGGCGCACTGACGCCTTCGCCAACTTTGGGCAAGGGAATTTCTGGGAGAACATGGCCCTCCCGGACCCTCCCTGTCCAGGGCCGCGGTTCCAACGGGCTGCGCTCTCCCGGACCCTCCCGTGTGCCGCCGCGGTTCGCCCTGGCCTTGTGGTATTATGCAGCTTATGAATGTCGCACCCGCGTTGAACGCCCGGCCGATCCGCGTGGCGATGCTGGCCCGCGTGGTTTTTCCGCTGCACGGCTATGGGGGGATCGAACGTCACGTCTACCATCTGGTGACCCACCTGACGCGCCTCGGCGCCGCGGTGACGCTGTACGTGCAGTCGGCCGACCCGCGCCGCCAGACCGCCGATGACGAGGCCACGCGCGCCGTGACGCAGGGGCTGCACGGTCTCATCCAGTTGCGCTACGACCATACCTCCCCATGGTTGCCGCCCAACGGGATCGCCGGTCGCCAGATCAACTATCCCTGGTATTCCTGGCAACTCGGCTGCGCCGTCGCCCACGCCGCCCGCCAGGGGGTCTACGATGTGGTCCACAGTCAGGGCCTCTGCGCGACCGGCTATGGCTTCATTCGCGCCCGTGATCCGCTGCTGCGCGCTCTGCCCTTCGTCGCCAATCCCCACGGCATGGAGGAGTTTCGCACCCCCGACCGGCGCAAGTGGCTGGCCTACGCGCCCTTCCGCGCCCTCTACGCCTACGGCCATCGCCAGGCCGATCGGGTCATCGCCACCGACGCCTGTACCCGCGACGATTTGCCGCGCTACCTCGGCGTGGATCCGCGTCGCGTCACGGTGATCCCCTCCGCGATCGATGTGGATGAGTGTCTTGGTTATGTCAAACCTGAGGTGCGGGCGCGCCTGCGCGAGGGCTGGAACCTGGATGCGGCCGATCCGATCCTGCTCAGTGTGGGACGCCTGGAACGCAATAAGGGGTTCCACGTCCTGATCGCGGCCCTGGCCCGCCTGCGGGCCGAACTGCCCCCCCGCTGGCGCTGGCTGCTGGTCGGCAATGGCAAGGAGCGCGCGGCGCTGGAGCGCCAGGCATGGCAGGCCGGGATCGCCGGGCACATCGTCTTCGTCGGGCGCCTCGACGATGCGGAGTTGCACAGTCTCTACGAAGAGGTCGATCTGGTGATCCACCCGACCCTGTACGAAGGCTCAAGTCTGGTCACGCTGGAGGCGATGATCCACCGCAAGCCGCTGGTGGCCTCGGCCAGCGGCGGTATTCCCGACAAGGTCTTCGATGGGCGCAACGGCTACCTGGCGCGCCCTGGCGATGAGGAGGACCTGGCGGCGAAGGTGCGCCTGGCCCTTCAGGCGCGCGCACGCTGGCCCGCCTGGGGCGAGGAGAGCGCGCGCCTTGTTCGCTCGACCTTCGCCTGGCCGGTGGTTGCCCGTCAGACGCTCGCGCTGTATCAGGAAATGCGGCAATCCAGGCTCCACGATCCGAAATGGTATAGGTCCCCAGCCGCATAACTCTACGTTGTCACATGCCGCGGCTTCCGCCGGGAGGAGGTTGCGGAGGGGTGCAACCCCTCCGCAACCCCCGCCAGCGGCAAAGTGACAAAAGATAACTCCTGTGGAGAAGTGGGGAAACCCGGTTTCCCCACGCCCGTCCCTCAGGGAGGGGCTGGGAGGGCCACGCCCTCCCAGAAAAGGATCGGATAACCACAGTATCCGGATAGGCTCTAAACGGGGGTGCGGGGAAACCTGGTTTCCCCATTGAAGTATTGACACCCTGCCTCTCCATCGCTACCATACCCTGTGAACTTGCCCGCATTGCGCCGCTCCTTCGCTCCAGCGGAGATCCTATGAACCTCAGCGACTCACCCGCTTCCATGCCCAGACTCGTCGCCATCGGTGGCGGGGGTGGCGTCAGCCAGGTGCTCCTGGGGGCGCGGCCCTACTTCGGCGCCCTCACGGCGGCGATTGCGGTAACCGATACCGGGCGCAGCACCGGTACCGCCCGCGCGATTGCCGATATGCCCGCACCCGGCGATGTTCGCAATACCCTGGCGGCCCTCGCCCGCGATCCTGACTCGTTGCTCGCCCGCCTGATGCAGCACCGCCTGCGTTCGCCGGCCGTGCCCGTGCTCGATGGGATGGCCTTCGGCAACCTCCTCATTGCCGCCCTTACCCAGATGACCGGGGATTTCGCCGAAGCCGTCGAGGCGGCCAGTCTCATGCTCGATTGCACCGCCCGTATCCTGCCGATCTCCACTGTCAATACCCACCTCTGCGCCGAACTCGAAGATGGCAGCGTGGCCGAGAACGAACTGGCCGTGCGGGCCCTCAACAAGGCGCCGATCAGCCGCATCTACCTCAGTACGCCCCGCGCCCCCGCCAATCCCGCTGTCATCCAGGCCATCCTCCAGGCCGATGTGGTGACCATTGGCCCGGGTAGCTTCTTTACCTCGGTCCTGGCAACCTTGCTCTTCGATCACGTTGGCGAGGCCCTGCGCCAGACACCGGCAACGGTCGTGTTTATCTGCAATACCACCACCCAGCCCGGCCAGACCGACGGATTTACCGTTGCCGACCACGTGCGTCACCTGGTCAATCTGCTCGGGCCGGGTGTGCTTGATGTCGCCCTGATCAACCGCAGCGACCAGATCGACCCGCGCGTCATCGCTGAGTACGCCGCCGAGGGATTGCATGTCCTCGAGCCCACCGAGGCCGATCTGGAGCAGATCGGCAGGCTTGGGGTGCGCCCGCTGGTGCGTAACCTGGCCGAGACCAGTGAGGGGAAACGCACCCTCTGGAACAAACAGGATACCATTCGCCACGACCCTACCCTGATCGGCCTGGCCCTGTGGAAGATCGCCCTTGATCGGGAGGGGATGTGAGGGGTGTGGAGGTGGGGAGGTGGGGAGGTGGGGAGGTGGGGAGGTGGGAAACCGGGTTTCTCCACCTCCCTCCAGCCAGCCATGTTTACGTCAGGCCACATGCGCGGGGCGCACAACGCCGCGATGAAAACCGGCCCCCGTACGGCCGCAGCGCGCTGCGGCTACCCGCCTATTTTAGAGCCTAGAAAAAACCCAGTTCCTCACGCGCCTCTTCGCTCATCAGGCTGGGGTTCCAGAAGGGCGTCCACACCAGGTTGATGCGCACGTCCTCGAGATTCTTGAAGACCTCCTGGAGGGCCAGCACCTCGCGCCGGGCCTGGTCGAGGATCTGCGGCCCGGCGGGACACGCCGGCGTGGTCAGGGTCATGTCAATGTCTACCACGCGCCCTTCGTCCAGCACATCAATGCGGTAGACCAGCCCCAGGTTGACAATATCCAGCCCGATCTCGGGATCGACGACGTTCTTGAGCGCGGCGCGCACCATCTCTTCAGTGACCATCGGGTTCCTCGATTTCTATTCGGCGTGACCGGCGTTGGAACCAGGCAGGCCGAGCCGGCCAGGGCCCACCGCCCCCCTTTCGCCCTTTTCCGGCCACACTTGTTGCGCTATCAACCGATACGGGTATGATACCATAGCTCCGGGGGGCCGTGCCTCCGCTGGCTGCCCGGGTTCGCGAGAGGGGTGTGGGGAAACCTGGTTTCCCCACACCCCTGCCCATGAGAAAGTCTGGGCGGGCTTTGCCCTCGCAGGAACACCCCTATGCCCGTGGATTGAGTCAATGATAACCCTGTTGATCAATAACCCGCTCCTGCTGCTGTTCCTGGTGTCGGCCATTGGCTACGTGCTGGGCCGCGTCCAGATCGGCGGCGTGAGTCTCGGCGTCGCCGCCGTGCTCTTCGTGGGCCTGGCCTTCGGTGCCCTCGACCCGAACCTGAAGCTCCCCGACACCCTCTACCAGCTCGGCCTGGTCCTGTTTGTCTACACCATCGGGTTGAGCAGTGGCCCCGGCTTCTTCGCCTCACTGCAGCGCAAGGGGCTGCGCGACAACCTGCTCGTGCTCGGGGTGTTGCTCCTCGCCACCGCGCTGACCGTCGTGGCGCATCTGGCGATTGGCGCCAGCCCGCCGATTACCGCCGGGATGTTTGCCGGCAGTCTGACCAACACGCCGGCCCTGGCGAGTGTTATCGAACAACTCAGGCGCAACGCCGGCGACGGGTTGAGTGACGCCGTCCTTGCCGGCCCGGTCGTCGGGTACTCGGTCACCTACCCCATGGGCGTGCTGGGCATGATCCTGGCGATCTACTTCTTGCAGCGTCTCTGGCGGGTTGACTATGCCGCCGAGGCGCGCTCCTCGCCCGAACTGAGTCTGGGGGTCGAGAACCTGGTCAACCGCACCGTGCGCGTGACCCGCCCCGATATGGACGGCCGGAACCTCGGCGAACTGGTGCGGACCAACCGCTGGGACGTGGTCTTCAGCCGCCTGCAGCACGACGGGCACGTGAGCATCGCCACCAGCGACGCCTATCTCCGGCTCAACGACCTGGTGAGTGTCATCGGCACGCCCGAAGAGGTCGAGCGCGTCGTGGCGACCCTGGGCGAGCCGGCCCCCGAACCGCTGGAACTGGACCGGCACACGCTTGACTTCCGGCGCGTCTTCGTGTCGAACCCCGAGGTGGCGGGCAAGCGCCTGCGCGATCTGGACCTGCCGCGCACCCAGGGGGCCATCATCACCCGGCTGCGGCGCGGCGATGCGGATATTCTGCCCCACGGCGACACGGTGCTCGAACTCGGCGACCGGGTGCGCGTGGTGACCCGGCGCGAGAACCTGGACAATGTCAGCAAGTACTTCGGCGACTCGTACCGGCGTCTCTCCGAGATCGACGTGGTCTCCCTGGGCCTGGGGATGGCCATCGGGCTACTGGTGGGGATGATCCCCTTTCCGCTGCCCGGGGGCGGCGCGTTTACCCTGGGCTTTGCCGGCGGGCCGCTGATTGTCGCCCTGCTCCTCGGCTGGCTGGAACGCACGGGACCGATTGTCTGGAGCCTGCCCTACAGCGCCAATCTGACCCTGCGCCAGGTCGGGTTGACGCTCTTTCTGGCGGGGGTGGGGCTGCGTTCGGGCTACAGCTTCGTGAGCACCCTGGCCGAAGGGGGCGGGCTGGCGATCTTCGTTGCTGGCGCCCTGATCACCGCCGTGTCCGCCGTGACGCTGCTCTTCGTGGGGTACCGGCTGCTCAAGATCCCCATGGGGCTGTGCATCGGCCTCCTGGCGGGGATGCAGACCCAGCCGGCCGTGCTGGCCTTCGCCAGCGAGCAGACCCGCAACGATATGCCCAATATCGGCTACACCACCGTCTACCCGCTGGCGACTATTGCCAAAATTGTTCTGGCCCAGGGGCTGGTGGTGCTGTTACGGTAAGGGGAAAAACATGAGGGAAATCGGGTTGGCCCCACGTATCTCTAATACTACAACGAGCCTTCGTCTCGGCGGGGGTAGCGAGAGCCCGCGGCCCCCGTTCCGATGCGGCGCGGCGAAGCCGCGCCGGAACGGGCCCTCGGAGGGGCTGCGCCCCTCCGAGCCTCCCCTACCATGAGAAGGCTCGTTGTAGCACTAATACTTCGCCACGGTCGGGTCTACCTCATCGCTCCAGCGGAGCACGCCACCTTCAAGGTTCTTGATCTTGCGGAAGCCGGCCTGCTTGAGCAGTTCGACGGCCCGGGCGCTGCGCACGCCACTGCGGCAGTAGACCACGATCTCCCGGGCGCTGTCGAGTTCATGGATGCGCTCCGGCAACTGGTCAATAGGGATGAGTTTGTCGGTGCCAGCGATGCTGGCGATGGCCACCTCGTAGGGATTGCGCACGTCGAGGAGGAAGGGCCGATCGTCGCGCTGGAGCCAGTTCGCCAGTTCGAGCGGCGTAATCACGTACTGGCCGCCGATCGAAGGCGCTTCGCGGGTGATGCCGCAGAACTGCTCGTAGTCAATCAGGGTGGTGACGGTGGGGTTCTCGCCGCAGACCGGGCACTTCGGATTGCGCCGCAGTTTCAGTTCGCGGAAGCGCATGCCCAGGGCATCGTAGAGCATCAACCGGCCGATCAACGGCTCGCCGATGCCGGTGAGCAACTTGATCGTCTCCGTGGCCTGGATGGTGCCGATGACCCCCGGCAGCACCCCCAGCACGCCCCCCTCGGCGCACGAAGGCACCAGACCCGGAGGCGGCGGTTCGGGGTAGAGGCAGCGGTAGCACGGCCCTCCCGCCTGCGGGGCGAACACGGTGGCCTGGCCCTCGAAGCGGAAGATGCTGCCGTAGACGTTGGGCTTGCCCAGCAGCACCGAGGCGTCGTTGGTCAGGTAGCGGGTAGGAAAGTTGTCGGTCCCGTCCACGATGACATCGTAGGGACGCATCAGATCAAAGGCGTTCGCCGAGGTAATCTGCGTCTCATAGACGGTAACCTCAATGTGCGGATTGAGATCCAGCAGGCGCCGGCGGGCCGATTCGGTCTTGGCGATGCCCACCGTGCTGGTGCCGTGGACGATCTGCCTCTGCAGGTTGCTGGAGTCAACCACATCGAAGTCAACCAGGCCGATGTGACCGACGCCCGCCGCGGCGAGGTAGAGCGCCAGCGGCGAACCCAGCCCGCCAGCGCCGATCAGCAGCACACTGCCCTGCTTCAGGCGCCGCTGGCCCTCCATGCCCACCTCGGGCATAATCAGATGGCGGCTGTAGCGGGCGATCTCTTCGTTAGACAACGACACCTTGTTCATGGGCGTCCTCCCGCGATGGCAGGAATAATCGATACGGTCTCGCCGGCGCTGAGGGGGGTTTCTTCGCCCTGCAGGAAGCGAATATCCTCATCGCCGACATAGATGTTCACGAAGCTGCGCAGGCGGCCATCCTCGGCGAAGAGGTGCCCGCTCAGGGCAGGGTGCAGTTCGACCAGGCCGCGCAGCAGCGCGCCGACCGTGTCGGCCTCCAGGTGCACCTGGGCGTTGCCGCCAGCGTATTCGCGCAGCGCGGTGGGGATGGTTATGGTTACGGGCATACTTTTACTCCTTATTATTGCCATGGAGCTATCTCAAAACCCTGAGGGACATCACAGAACAGGATAATCGAAGGTATTTTCTTGGGGGGGGAGAGCCCCCCCCAACCCCCCCCCCTGGCGGGGGGGGGGGGAAACCGGGTTTCCCCACCCTCCTCTAATCGGCCAGCAATCGTTTGGAGATGATTACTGCGTCCCGGCAATAATCACCTCTTCGGCCTCGAAGCGCGCCCCGGCGTCCACCAGCAGCCAGCTCGTGACCTCGGCGGCGCGGCCCTGGCGCACGGCCTGAATCACGAAGGCGAAGGTGGAGCCGCCAATGGCCTGCGCGCCGACGCGATCGCGCTCGGAGGGGGTGGCGGGCGCATCGGGGTGGGAATGGTAGCAGCCGACGATCTCCAGGCCCTGCGCCGTCGCCGCGCGGTCGGCGCGCAGATAGTCGCGCGGATCGAGGTAGAAGCGATCCCGCCGCGAGGTGGGATCGTCGTTCGGGCCGAGTTGCACCTGGCCGCTCCAGCGGTTCTCTACCGGAAAGGCTTCCAGGGCCAGCTTGTCGGCGCCCTCCAGACGCCCCAGCAGCAGGCCGACGCACTCGTCGGGGTAGGTTGCCTCGGCGTGGGCCGCGATCGCCGCCGCGGCGGCGGGTGAAAGGGTAAGGGTGGCGCGTGTCATTCCCGGTTCCAGCATACAGAGAGTTTGGGCGAGCAGGTCTCCCGGTCTCCCTGGGAAGCCATGTACAGCAATGCTATAGCAATCCTACGCCATCTCTCAACAGCGGCTGCACGTAAGGACGCAGCGCGCTGCGTCCCGACGGGTACGTCTGATACTCCGAGCTTCACAACCTGAAGAGGACGGCTACAAAATCCACACAATCCGAAATGGCATTAGATCCCGCTGCCCTGCTCGAAGCCCGGCTCCTCCCAGAAACGTTCGCTGAGGTAGCGATTGGCGCTGTCGCAGAGGATGGTCACCACCACGCCGGAGTGCAGGTCACGGGCCACCCGCAGCGCGGCGCTGACATTGGCCGCCGCCGAGATGCCCACCAGCAACCCCTCCTCGCGGGCCAGGCGCCGGGCCATAGCAAAGGCGGCCTCGCTGCTCACCTCCAGAATGGCGTCGGGCGCCGCCGGGTCGTAGATCGCCGGAACGAGGCGCGTCGAGGCCATGTGCTTGACGCCCTCCAGGGCGTGGTAGGGGCCATCGGGCTGCACGGCGATGGCCCGCACGGCGGGGTTGAGTTCGCGCAGGCGGCGGGTCACGCCCATGAAGGTGCCGCTGGTGCCCAGGGCGGCCACGAAGTGCGTCACCCGTCCCCCCGTCTGGCGCCAGATCTCTGGCCCGGTGGTCTCATAGTGGGCCAGGGGATTGGCGGGGTTGCTGTACTGGTC
>JAOACN010000137.1 GCA_026417815.1 Chloroflexaceae bacterium
GATGCTTCCGGTACGTCCCGTTTCACGAACGGGCTGGGAGGAGGGTTTCTGGGAGGGCTTTGCCCTCCCACACCCTCCCGTTCACGTCCTGATACACCCACGGGCTGGGAAGAGGGTTCCTGGGAGGGCTTTGCCCTCCCACACCCTCCCGTTCACGTCCTGATACACCCACGGGCTCGGAGGAGGGGTCCTGGGAGGACAGAGCCCTCCCAGACCCTCCCGCTCGAAAGCTAATGTGGAGCACCCCACTATGCTGCGCCGCGTCCCTCTGGCCCTGATAGTCGCGCTCATCCCGCTCCTGGGCCTGCAATTCTTCGGCCCGCGGCTGCCCCGGCCCCTGAACCTGCCCGCGCCGCAGACGGTGGAGACCCGTAACCCGCTGATCGGCGTGCACACGCGCCTGACCGGGGTCGGCGACGAGGCCTACATCCGGCGCACCCTGGAGCAGGTGCGCGAGATGGGCGCCCCCTGGATCGTCGAACTGTTCCCCTGGGCCTATGTGCAGCCCCGCTCGCGCTACGGCTACGACTGGGCCGGCGCCGACATGGTCATCGCCCACGCCCGGCGGCAGGGGCTGACCGTCGTGGCCCGCCTCGACCTGGTGCCCGCCTGGGCGCGCCCCCCGCGCACCACCGACCGCTACCTGGACCCCGAGCACTACGCCGACTACGCCGCCTATGTGGCCGCCTTCGCCGAACGCTACCGCCCGCTTGGCGTGCGCCACCTGATCATCTGGAACGAGCCGAACCTGCGCTTTGAGTGGGGCGAGCGCCCGCCCGACCCCGGGGCCTACGCTGCGCTGCTCAAAGTCGTCTACCCGGCAGTCAAGGCGGTCGTGCCCGACGCGATCGTGATCGCCGGCGCCCTCTCGCCGGGCGGCGCCCTCGATGGCGGGCAGACGCGCATGGACGATATGCAGTACCTGGCCTCGCTCTACGACGCTCAGGCCGGCCCCTTCTTCGATATGTGGGCCGTCCATGCCTACGGCGGCCAGGAACCGCCCGACGCGCCGCCGGCCCCCGAGAAGGCCAACTTTCTCCGCATCGAACTGGTGCGCGCGCTGATGGACCGCTTCGGCGACATGGCGAAGCCGATCATCGTCACCGAGGGGGGCTACAACGACCATCCGCGCTGGCAGGCCTCCGTGCGCCCCGCTGACCGCATCCGCTGGACGATCGCCACCTATGAGCAGGCCCTCACCTACCCCTGGCTCGAAGCCGTGGCCCTCTGGCAGTTCTCCGCCCCCTACGCCACCCGCTCCTACCCCGACGCCTGGAACTTCGTGGCCCCCGATGGCACCCCGCGGGCGATCTACGATGCCGTGCGCGAGTATGCGCGGGGGAGGCAGGGGATTGGGGATTTTGGATTTTAGATTTTGGATTTTGGGTTTGATGGGGCGGGTGCGGTTTATATGCTTGAACCTCATCAGCCGCGCCTACGGACCGCGTTCTCCGGGGTGGGTTCTGGTTCGCGGGTGTGATGGCTGCGCCTCGTTCACGGGCGCGGCGCCGCTGGCCGAGAAGGCGCGCGCCGCGCGGAGGGGCTATAATAGAGTCTCAACAGGTGCAACCACGTACCGGGCGCACCGGGCGATTCTGAGGCGCCTCCCGGTCCGTTGACCTGCATCAAATTGCAGCAGACCCTGTCCGGCCTGCTGTAGATTCCGTTTGATCTGGTACCGGGTCCCGACACGAAGCCGCATATCGGCAAACGCATCCTGGCGGAAGTTCTGACCATGTGAGGGCCAGACGCGACAGTCGGGCCTGCGCGCAATCCGCCGCCTCCTACCACCAGGTTCTAGCCGACGGTGCTCTGCCGCGCTCCGCAACGCGGCTGCACCTGCCCATTGGGCCGCTCCGATGGGAGTCTCTATGCCACCGAAACCCGGCCCTCGGAAACACGCCTTCTTGCTCTTCCTCATTGCCTTCGGCCCTCCGCTGCTTGTTCTGTATCTCATGTTGTCTCCGATCGTTCTGAACTTTGCCGTGGTCTACCCCTTCTACACTCGGAGCGTTGACACATGGCGGCTTGCCGCAGACATCGCGGTGCTCTTGCTGATCGCAGCCGTTCCCCTCGCGTCGGCCATCCTGGTCGCGTTTCAAGCAGGTCGCATAGGTTCCCCGCTGCGGCAAACCCTGGCTGTGTACGCTGGCCTGCAGCCCATCGGTCTGGCGATCGCCTACATGGTTTCCGTCCTGCTTGCGGCTTTCTCCCAGGCCGTGGTCGAAGGCGCCGCGGCTGGCCGGGCACTCTGGACTCAAGTGCTGCTCTTCGCACTGCTACACCTGCTTACACTGCAAGTACTGCTGTTCCTCTGGGCACTTCTCACCACGTTCGTCATTCGTAAGATCTTCGGAGGCCTAATGGTTAAGAAATAAATCCCATATAGCCCGCGCGGGCGGGCTTCGCATCGATAGCCCGCGGCTTATGAACGTTAAGAACATATTCCGGTTTCGCCGAACGCTGCGGGCTAAAGCCCTGGCTGAGGTCACGAAAGCCCCTGCGGGGCTTCCAGGTCCTAAGCGAGGGCTTTAGCCCGCAGCGCGTAATGCTGCCAGAGGGATGCTGGTGGTATAGCGGATTCTTTTCTTAATCTTCATCAGCCGCCGGGCCATAGCTCTTTGTCACGTTGCCGCTGGCGGAGCTTGCAGGGGCCGCAGGCCCCCTCTGAACCTCCTCCCAGCGGCAGCCGCGGCAAGTGACAAAGGAGAGATAGGCCGAATACCGGTATAATTTCTTAATCTTCATCAACCCCTGCAAGCTCCGCCAGGGGCAACGTTATAAAGTAGAGAGAGAGCCGAATAGCCAGGGGGGGGCCCGAAGCGCCTTCGGCTTCGCTTTTACAGATGTGGAACCATATTCGCCTGCATCCGCGAGGATGCCCATAGCTGGAGCCTCACTTGCGTCTACGGGTCATACTCGCGGCGGCGCTGCTCGCCGTGCTCCTGGCAACCAG
>JAOACN010000181.1 GCA_026417815.1 Chloroflexaceae bacterium
GGGGAACCCCGGCTGCCCCGCCTCCACCACGAGGCAGGGGCGTGGGGAACCTCGGCTGCCCCGCCTCCACCACGAGGCAGGGGCGTGGGGAACCTCGGCTGCCCCGCCTCCACCACGAGGCAGGGGCGTGGGGAACCCCGGCTGCCCCGCCTCCACCACGAGGCAGGGGCGTGGGGAACCCCGGCTTCCCCGCCTCCACCACGAGGCAGGGGCGTGGGGAACCCCGGCTTCCCCGCCTCCACCACGAGGCAGGGGCGTGGGGAACCCCAGCTTCCCCGCCTTTACCGCGAGGCAGGGGCGTGGGGAACCCCGGGGTCCCCACCTCACCAACCAGTGTTGGGGCGCCCGACGCCCCACCCGGCAGGGGCGTGGGGAACCCCGGGTTCCCCACCTCACCAACCAGTGTTGGGGCGCCTGACACCCTAGAAAATAAGGAATACCCAGATGATGATGGGAGGACCGGGCGGCCCTGGCCGCCTGCTCAACCAGGAAACCCAGAAGCCCAGACGGGTCGGCGCGACCCTGGCGCGCTTCTGGCGCTACTTCCGCCCATGGTGGTACGCCGTCGCGCTGACCGTGGCGCTGATTGTCGTTGCCACCACCCTGCAGGTGGCGACGGCGCCGGTGATCGGCCAGGCGATTGATTGTTACCTGGCGCCCAACCGTGCCGCCTGCTGGTTCGATCCATCGGCGGTCAGCCTCGACGCGCAGGCCCGGCTGGCGGGTCTGGGCCGCCTGGTGGTAATCCTGGCGCTGCTGTTCACCGCCGGCTCGTTGCTCCAGGGTCTGGCCTTCTTCACCCTGAACTGGGCCGGGCAACGGGCCCTGCGCCAGATCCGCGAAGACACCTTCGACCAGATCCACCGCCTCTCCCTGGGCTTCTACACCCGCAACGAGGCCGGGAACATCATGAGCCGCATCACCAACGACACCGACACCATCCAGCAGACCCTCGGCTTCGCCCTGCTCAGTGTGGTGAGCGGCGTGCTCCAGTTGACAATCACCGGGGCGCTAATGCTGCAAACCAATGTCCCATATGCGCTGCTCAGCCTGAGCGTACTGCCGCTGATGGCCTGGGCCACCTTCTACTTCTCGCAGCAGGCCCGGCGCGCATTTCGGCGCAGCCGCCAGGAGATGGGCAGCGTCAACGCAGGCTTGCAGGAGAGCATCGCCGGAGTGCGCGAGGTGCAGGCCTTCAGCCGCGAAGAGGAGAGCATCGAGCAGTTCCGACGCGCCAACGCGGCCAACCGCGACGCCAACGTGCGCGCGGCCAGTTTTACCAGCGCCCTCAACCCGGTGCTGGAAGCCCTGGGCTACGTGGCGATCGCCATTGTCGTCGTCGTGGGCGGCCTCAGCGCCCTGCGCAACCAGCCCTTGCTGGGCACCACGGTCATTTCGCTGGGCACGGTCTTTGCCTTCATTCAGTACGTGCAGCGGTTCAACCAGCCCATCCAGCAGATCGCGGTACTCTGGACGAACATTCAAAGCGCAATTGCCGGCGGCGAGCGCATCTTCGGCCTGCTCGACGAGGTTCCCGAGATTGTGGACCGCCCCGACGCCCAGCCACTGCCGTCGATCACCGGCCGGGTGGCCTTCGAGGAGGTCTGGGCCGAGTACAGGCCCGGCGAGCCGGTGCTGAAGGGGGTCAGTTTCGTGGCCGAACCGGGGCAGACGGTGGCCATTGTCGGGCCGACCGGGGCGGGCAAGACGACGATCATCAACCTCATCCCGCGCTTCTACGACGTCAGCCGGGGGCGGGTGACGATTGACGGCCACGACGTGCGCGAGGTGACCGCGGCCAGCCTGCGCAGCCAGATCGGCATCGTCTTGCAGGACACCTTCCTCTTCTCCGATACGGTGATGAACAACATCCGTTACGGTCGCCTCGATGCGACGGACGAGGAAGTGATTGCCGCGGCAAAGCTGGCCATGGCCCACGACTTCATCGCCCGGCTCCCCGAGGGCTACCAGACGCGGCTGGGCGAGCGGGGCGCCGGTCTGAGCCAGGGGCAGCGCCAGCTCATTGCCATCGCCCGCGCGGTGCTGGCCAACCCGCGCATCCTGATCCTCGACGAGGCCACCAGCAGCGTGGACACCCGCACCGAGCGGTTGATCCAGCGGGCCTTCGACACGCTGCTGGAAGGGCGCACCAGTTTTGTGATCGCCCACCGGCTCAGCACCATTCGCAACGCCGACCAGGTGCTGATGGTGCAGGGCGGGCGGATCGTCGAGCGCGGCACGCACGAGGAGCTGCTGGCCCTGCGGGGGGCCTACTACGCTCTGTACACCAGCCAGTTCCGCCGGGAGGAGGAACTGGCCGCGTAGGTTCGTCCACGGCTGTGCCAGCGGAGATAAGGATGAGGCAAAGGCGCAAAGTTGCAACGCGATACTACACTATGACTACATAAGTAGTCTGTACAGCAAGTTGCGTGGCATTTCCGCCCCCCTCCCAGCCTCCCCCCGTTGGGGGGAGGCGCCGGCCTCCCTCCCCCAGCGGGGGAGGGTTGGGGAGGGGGCGGGGGTGTAGCGAAAGCCTGTGCCGAACCTTGCGGCAGCGTTCTACCGATGCGAAGCCCGCCTTTCCAGGCTATACCGGATTTCATTCCAAATCTTCATACAGCCGCACGCCACGCGCTGATGCGCGGCTCCAGGCCGCGCCTACGGACGACTGCCGGCGGGCTATCGGCTATCGGTTATCGGCTATTGTCACATCAGAGCGCCCGTTCGCGCTCCAGGGCCTCGCGCGGCGTCCGCACGGTCACTGCGCCGTTGAACGTCACCTGGCTCTCGGCGAGCGCGCTGGCCGTCGCGGCGGAGATCCCGCTGATCGCCACCCGGCAGCCGATGAGGCGCAGGGCCTCAACCGCGCGCCCCAGGGCCTGCGCCGCGTCGGCGTTGACATCCGAGGCCCCGGCAACGTCAAGCACCACCAGGCGCGCCCGTTGCTCGCTGGCGTGCCGCACCAGGCGCCCTACCAGCGCGTCGGCGCGCCCATCGTCAATCGGCCCGACAATGGGCGCCAGCAAGACCCCTTCGGCCAGGGACACCGCCGGGGTTTCCAGCCTTGCTACCAGGTCGAGCAGACGCTGCTGGCGCTCGTTCTGTTCGCGCAAGGTCTCGGCCTGCGCCCGCAACTCGATCGCCTGATCATCGGCGCGGCGCAGCGCCTCCTCGGCCCGCGCGCCGTTCGCCGTGGCCACGCGCAGGGCCGTGTCGGCCACCAGCCGGCTGAGGAGCATACAGACCACGACCAGGGCAAAGCTCCCGAGGGTGCGCAGGTCGTTCGTGTAGGCGCTCAGAAAACGCGCCTCCGGCCCGGCGCGCAGCGACAGGATGGCCAGCAAGCCCAGGGCGCTGCCCACGATCCAGCGCGGCCCGGCCAGCACCTGCGCCACCGCCGGCGGCACCAGCACCACCAGCGCCGAATGCTCGCGCACGAACCTCTCAGGCGTTCCCAGACCCACGGCCACGGTCACCGCAACGATGTTCACCGCCAGCGCCGCCTCCCAGCCGCGCCGGTAGGCCGCCAGGATGCCGAGGCTCAGTAGAGCGGCCGCAACGCCAATCGCAAAGGCCGGCTCACGCACGTCTTTGAGCATCTGACCGATGGCAACCATGATGGCGCCCGCCACCTGCGCGATCAGGAGCGCCGTAACAATCTGTCGCCGGGCCATCTTGTCCTCCGCAACCAACTCTATGCCGTCTTCTCAGACGCTGTACGAGTTTTTGTCACGTTCCGTATATATTGTATTCGCCGCTATCAGGGTATAGTAGTCTGTGAACTACGTTTCTTGCATTTCCGCCCCCCTCCCCAACCTCTCCGTTGGGGGGAGGCGCCGGGCGCCCTCCCCCGGCGGGAGAGGCCGGGGAGGGGGTGGAGGAGCCGGACCAATGCATCGCCACTTCTGGACCGTGTTGACGACCATCGCCGCGGTGCTGGCCACCCTGGCAGCCGAACCGGCCACCGCTCGAAGCCGTCAGCGTTGTTTTCCCGAAACCGGTCACTGCATCAGCGGGCCGATCCGCGCCTACTGGGAGCGTAATGGCGGTCTTCCCATCTTCGGTTATCCTATTACGCCCCTGCGCCAGGAGATCGTCGAGGGCCGTTCGTTGCAGGCGCAGTGGTTCGAACGTAGCCGGTTGGAGATTCAGCCCGATGGTCGGCTAACCTCCGGGCGCCTCGGCGCGCGGTATTTGGAGTTGACTGGCCGACCCTGGCAACAGTTCCCCCGCGAGCAGCCGATTGACTCGCTGGAGTGCGCCTATTTTCCACAAACGGGCTTCAACGTATGCGGCTGGTTCCTCGGGCACTGGCAGCGCAACGGTGGTCTGGAGCGTTTCGGCTACCCAATCTCCCCCGTCTTCGAGGAACTGATCGAGGGTCGCCGCTACTGGGTGCAGTACTTCGAGCGCGGGCGCATGGAGCACCATCCCGAGAACAGCTATCCCTACGACGTGTTGCTTGGCCTGCTCGGACGCGAGGTGCTGGCCCTCGAACGGGGCGGATGAGCCGGGGCGCGGGGAACGGGTCTGCCTGCGGGCAGCCTCGAGGGTTACGCTGAGGTCCGTTGCCCGGCAGCCGGTACATAAGGAAACCCGGCTTCCTCTCCTCCTCCCGCCCTGAACAAACTGTCAACCCCTGCCCCGCGAACGAAAACGTCCCCGTTCACCCGCATGTGGTAGCATGCCTCCGGCACGATCACACCTGTCTCTTATACACATCT
>JAOACN010000223.1 GCA_026417815.1 Chloroflexaceae bacterium
CCGGTAGGGGGAAGGAGGCACCCCCCCCTGGGCCGATGCCCGCAGCCGCTCAGACTGCGGACGCGAAAGGCCCCGGACCCAGCGCCGCCGCGGAGGCGCCACGCCCCACCCCCTGGGTGGACCCGCACCGGATCATCCCCCCGGAGGAAGCCGCCCGGCGCATCCGCGAGCTGATCGAGCGCCTGCGCCACGTGGCGCGGCCCGACCCCACCGAACCGCCCGAAACCCACTGAACCATGCCCCTGATCAGCGTGACCGAAGAAGAACTGGCCTGGCTGGAACGCCGCCGGGCAGCGCGGCGCTGGGCCGAGCAGCGCGGCATCGCCGCGATGCTCACCCCCACCGTTCCCGAGATCATGTACCGCCTGCGCCGGCTGATCGGCGACGAGCCGATGTCGCGCGACGCGGGCAAGTGGCGCAACCGCGCCGGCCAGTGGCCGGGCCGGGTCCTGGCCCTCATCGCCAACCTGGAGTGCCGGATCGCGGACGGCCAGCCCATCCGCAGCCCGGCCGCCTACGCCGAGAAGATGTGGACCAAGTACCTGGCCGATGACGCGGTGGCGCCACGGCCGGCCCCCCCTGCGCCA
Organism: Chloroflexaceae bacterium; assembly: GCA_026417815.1. GTDB lineage: Bacteria > Chloroflexota > Chloroflexia > Chloroflexales > Chloroflexaceae > JACAEO01. The sequence goes on from JAOACN010000223.1 coordinate 588, forward strand.
TGCGCCCCCTGACCGCTGCGATTTGGTGCGCCACGGCACTGGTGCTGGCCTGGCTGGCCCACCAGAGCGCCGCGCGCATCGAGATCACCATCACCCACCGGCTGGACCTGGGCAACCTGGTCCGGCCGGCCACCAACACCGTGACCCGCCCATGACCCTGCCCCCCCTGCTGACCAAGCAAGACCTGGCCCGACACTACGAGTGCAGCATCCGCACCATCGAGCGCTGGCGCCGCGCCGGTATGTTGCCACCGCCGATTTTGCTGGCCGGAAAAATCCCGCGCTGGGAGCCGGAAAAAATCTGGGCGACGGAAATTTTGAGCCGGCAAAAACGCCGCGGAAATTGTCGCGAAATGTCGCTCACACCCGGACCGGAAAATCCGGCATTTTCCGGGCGTGAGCGAAAATTCCGACCCGAAAAAGGCGGCGGAAAATCCGGAGCCCAGGCCCGAACCGCCGGCCAGCCCGAAAATCGTGCAGAAAACCCGCGAGGTAAAAACGCCCCGGGAAATCCAGCTCGAAAAGGAGCTGGCCGCCACGCAGGACCGGCTCAGCCGGCTGGAATCGTGGCGGGAGGAAATGGACCGTTACCTGGCGGAAAATCTGCCCCCGGTGCGCCGGGGGGAATCTCGACCTGATGAAAAACCCACCGCCCCCCGTACCCGGGCCGAGTGCGAGCGCTGGCTGGCGGGCGAATTTTAGCCGGAGGATCGCGTTATGGAAAATCCGGCTGAAAAATTGGTGGAACCGCCGCCGGCTCCGGGCGTGGCAGCGCCGGCAGGCCCGTCAGGCCCTGGCCACGGCGCGCCGGCTGAGCCTGGCCAGCCGGATCTGCGCGAGCTGGCTGCCCAGATCGCCCAGCGGCACGTCCACTACCCCCCCGGCGTGGACCCCGCCACCGGGCGGCGGCCTCGCGGGCGCCCTCGCAAGGACGGTCTGCCGGCTGGATCGGTACCTCGCCCGAAACCTGACCTGGTGGACGGCCTGGCGGCGGTGGATTCAGCGCCGGCTGGCGGAGTGGCTCGCTACGCGCCTGATCCGGACCTGGTCAAGCGTCTGGCAGGCGCGGCGATCCAGGGCATTGAGGCCTGGGAGCAAACCCAGCTCTACCGCCGGGCGGTCGAGGTGTTCGGCGACCCCGCCGCGGCCCGCGAGCTGGCCCAGCGGGCCGGCCCGCCGCCCGGCACCGCCGAAGTGATCGGCCAGGCGCTGGCCGAGATCGCCGCCAAGTACGACTGGCTGGGCCAGTGGACGCCCGAGGTGGCCCTGGCGGTGGCGGCGCTGACCTGGGCGGGCAAGGACCTGCTGCTGTTCAGCGACCTGGCCAAACGGGCGGCCGAAAAAGCAAAATTGGAGGACAAACATGAAAAATGAATTCCACAGCTACCTGGAAAAAATTTGGGAACAGATCGGAGACGACCTGACCGAACTGGCTTGGAAATCGCTCTGTCGTGACCGGGAAAACATCGGGATTTCGTTGTCAGTCATCAAGGGAAGACTGGAAGTGAGTTGTTTCCACGAGGATTTGGAAAAGGATTTGGCCGTTGCCAAATTTTACGACCTGTTCAAGTGGATGGTCACGCAATGCCTCGAACCGGAGGAAATCCCGCTTGTGAGAACAGAGCTGCAAAAGTGCTTGAAACTGCTGGATCGCTACGGGACCTGAAAGCCTTCAACCTGTAACTGACTGTTGCAGCTTGGCCACGTCCCCACCAAGGTCCTGATCGTGGGCTGCTCCGGCAGCGGCAAGACGCTGTACTGGACCCGCTACCTGCTGGGCAGCCAGGTGCGCTGCCGCTTCGTGTTCGATCACCAGGGTGAGCTGTCGGCCAGGCTGCGGCTCGAGCCGGCCCGCTACCCGGACCAGTTGGCCGCCGCGGCGGCCGGCGGCTGGTGCGTGTTTGACCCGGCCACGCTCTTCCCCGGCGACACCCCGGGCGGCTTCCGCTTCTTCTGCGAGTTCGCCTACGCCGCCAGCGGCCGGCTGCCGGGCCGGAAGATTTTCGCCTGTGACGAGCTGCAAGTGCTGGTGAGCACCAACCAGGTGCCGCCGGAACTGGCCCTTGTGCTGGAGACCGGCCGGCGGGTGGGGCTGGACTTTGCCGGCATTGCCCAACAGCCCAACCTCATTCACAACCGGGTACGCAACCAGGCCACCGAGGTGGTAGCCTTCCGCCAGGTGGACCCGCGGGCGGTGGACTGGTGCGCGGCGGTGGGCTTTGATCCCGAGGCGATCCGCGCCCTGCGGCCGGGCGAGTACCTGGCCCGCAACCTCCAGAGCGGGGGCACCAGCCGCGGGCGGGTGTTTTGAGCTTCAGGACGGGGCAAACGGATTGACCACGGGCACGCCTAGTTGCTCGAAATGGCTGACGTTGCTGCTGACCACGGTGGCCTCCGCGTCCTGCGCCGCGGCGGCCACCAGGGCATCGTCAATGCGGGCCTGATAGCCCCGGCGGCGCGCCGACCCGCACAAAATGGCGGCCTGCTCACACAAGGCGCGATCCAGTTGGCGGCTGGGGACCCGCGCCAGGGTGTCGGCATACCAGGCTTCCTGTGCCTCGCGCGTGCGGGCGTTGGCGGTGCCGAGAATGCCGCTGCGGATTTCTGCCCGCACCAGGTCGCAGGTCATCACGTCGTGCTCGGACAGCCAATCCAACAATTCCGGCACGCGACGTGCGCGAAAGGCAGTGATGAGAATGGCGCTATCCAGGCACACCTTCACCGCAGGCCCTCCATGTTTTCAGCCAGTTCCACCAGGGCCCGGGCGCGGCGCAGGTGACGCTTCCAGCGGCGGGCCAGTTCGCGCCCCGGCATGAAGGCGGGCGCGGCGGGCATCATCAGGCCCACAGGCCGGCCATGCTCGGTCAGGGTGACAGAATCCCCGGCTTTGACCGCGTCCAACGCTTTGCGCGGGGCGCGGCGCAGTTCGGTCAAGGTCGTTTCCACGCCACGAAAATGCACACTTTGCACACCGGGTCAAGCACGGGGGGAAAGATTCTCGCGGGGCGCGAATGTCGCGTTTTGTCGCTACCCACCGCGGCGGCGGGCGTGCTAGCCGTTGAGCCGTCGGGCCAACCCGGCGCCCGAGGCGGTCGGAACCGAGGTAGGGCGCGCGGGCGGCCGGACGCCAACAGACTGCTGACATGCCCAGTGGCAAGTTCATCCTGACGGTGGGCGCCATCGCCATCGTCTTCATCGAGTTGTGGAACTTCGCGAAAACGAAGCTGCTCCGAAACGCCTAACCTGAACCGCTCCCCGCGCACGCTCCGAGGCGAGGCGCGTGGCGCACTCCGAACATGGCCAACAAGTTCATCAATCCCCTGCCGCCGGTCGTGGGCGTTGTGCCCGGCCAGACGGCCACCCTGGACATCCCCATCGGACCCCGCTACCACGTGTTGTGGTTCGAGATCAAGGGGCGCAAGGCCACCACGCCGACCCTGGACGAGGTGGTGGGCGACATCCGCGTCAAGCTCAACGGCAAGCCCGCGCGCATCCATACCGCGGTGCAGCTTGATGCACTGAACAAGCTCATGGGCCCCGAATTCGCGGCCCAATCCGTCGCGGAAGCAGTGGGCGCCGATACCCGCGTCACCTGGTGGCTGCCGGTATTCCTGGCCGAGCCCTGGCGCAAACAGTACGCCGAGACCGAGGCGATGGCCTGGCCCACCTCCTGGCCCAATGGCGAGAAGGTGCAGACCTTCCAGGTTGAGTTGGACATCGCCAACACCAGCGGCGTGACCGAGCAATCGGTCAAGGCCTTCGCCGAGACCGACAACGTGCTGGGCCAGGTGGACAAGGACGGCAAACCGCTGTTCTTCGTGAGCAAGTGGAACCGCGTGGCCGCGCCCTACACGGCCGCCGGCGACCTCTACATCACCACCCTGCCCAAGCGCGAAATCTACCAGCAAATTTCGCTCTTCACCACGACCGACAAGATCACCCAGGCCAAGGTCAAGGTGGACGGGGTGATCGTGCGCGATGCCACCAAGGCGCAAAACGACGCCACCCTGGTGGCGCGCGGCATGAACAGCGCCGGGCTGAGCAACTATCGCTTTGACTTAGTCTTCGACTACGACGACAACCCCCGCTCGGCACTGCTGATGCAGTTCGGCAGCGTGGGCGTGCAGGATTTCCAGGTGATCCCCACCCTGGACGGCGCGGCAGCGACGACCAAGGTGGTCACCGTGCTGTACCAGACCTACGGGCGACCGGACTGATGCGAGACTGAGTGACTCCCCGGGCCGGCCCGGCCCTTCCCCGGCTCACCCGCGGGCCGGCCCGGCACTCCCTCACTACCATGAACTGGCAAGATTGGGTCAACAGCGTACTCCAAACCGGCGCCGATGTGGCCAAGGCCGCTCTGGGCAAGAGCGAGACCGCCCCGGCCGCCACTCCGCCCGCCGCCACATCCCCCGGCACTGCAGCGGCCCCGCCGCAACAGAGCTGGTTCGAGCGCAACGCCTACTACATCCTGGGCGCGTTCGCGCTGACCGTGCTGGTGCTGGCCGTGGTCTTCCGCCGGGAATGACCCGGCGCCACTGACATGGCGCTCCCGTTGCCCAGCCTGAGTTTCACGGGCGGGACCGCCGGACCGTCCGAGTCCGGCGACATCCGCGCCCAGACGCCCACCGGCATCAGCTTCGGCGCCTTCAACGTCGGCGGGGCCGGCACCCGCCAGGGCGGCGCCACCGCCAGCGCCGGCGCCGCCGAATCCGCCCTGCCGCCCTGGTTCTGGCCGGCTGCGCTGGGCAGCCTGGTCTTCCTGGCGGCGCTGTGGCTCATCCTGCGGAGGCAACGATGAGGCCCGACACCTTCCCCGATCCGTTGGCACGCCATCATGCCGGCTCAGGTCTGCCCGCCCGCGGCCCGGCGCTGCTCCTGGCCTGCTTCGATGGGGGCGAAAGCTCATCGGCCACGACCACCACCACCACCACGACCACCACCTCGAAGCAGGTCGGCGCCAGTGATCAGGCGCGGGTGGTCGCGGTAGAGTCCGGCGGGCCGGTCACCATCGAAAGCCTGGAGCCGGCCGTGATCGAGGCCGCGCTGGAGAAGATCACCGACTTCGCCAGCGGCGTGGGCGAGGCCGCCCTGAGCACCAACGCCCAGGTCATCGCCAGCCTGCTGGAGAAAAACCGCGCCTTCGACGCCGAGACCCAGGCGGCCATCGGCCAGATCGTGCGCTCGAACCTGGAGACCGTGGCCGAACTGGCCAAGACCACCACCACCGGCGGCCTCAACGAGGCCAACCGCCAGATGCTCCTCTTGGGCGTGGCCGGCGCCATCGCCCTGGCCGCGGTCGGTATCGCTGTGGCCCGTAAATGATATGGCCGAAAACCGCCAGAGCTTCCTCTCTCATCACACGCTCACGGTGCCCGCGGGACAGACCCGGCGGGTCAACGTGACCGGGACCTACTTCCTGTGCTCGGAGTCCAGCGCGCCATTCCGGCTGCGCCTGGGCGACCGCGAGGCCACCTTCTTCAGCGCCGGCCTGGCGGTGCGCTTCCAGCCGGGCGACTGGTTCGCCTTCATCGAGATCACCAACCCCGGCAGTGCGGACAACGAGATCGAGTTCTTCGTTGGTACGGCCGAGGTGATTGACGCCCGGCTCAACGTGGTGACCGACCGGCCGCCGGCGGCGGTCACGGTGCACATCACCCCGCCGAAGACCTACCTCAAAACCCACACCATCACCTCACTGGCGCCAGCGGCGGAGGAAAGCTGCCCCGGCACCGACTCCGGCAATCGGCGCAAGGAAATCCTCGTCACCAATCTGGACGGCACCAATGACCTTGAAATCCGCACGGCGGCCGGTGCCAGCATCGGGTTTGTGCTGGCCCGCACGGCGTGGGTACTGGAGACCGACGACGATCTCAAGGTGGTCAACTCTGCGGCCGCAGCCATCGCCTGCCGCATCGCCGAAGTCTTCTACGACGGCATCCCGGCATGACCCCGCGGCGCCGCCAAATCCAGAGCCTGGCCACGCCCCAGCAATGGATTTACCCGCCCGGCGGCGGGGGCGGTGGCGGCGGCGGTGGTGGCGGCGGCGGCGGTGGTGGTGGCGGCGGGGGTGGCGGCGGGGGTTTCCCGGGATCGGACAATCTGGCTATCTACTACTCCTTCCAGCCTCCCGAACATGAAGACAAGAAGGATTCTGCCCACCTGACAGTGCCCGGGCCAGGGGTGTGGTTTTTTGGGGGTATTGAGGGATTTATTTTCTCCGGCGCCGGTCAATATGACTCCGATTTGACCGGCGACAAGCTGATGTGGGCCAACAACGCCCTCTTGAACATGGGC
>JAOACN010000280.1 GCA_026417815.1 Chloroflexaceae bacterium
AGCCTGACGGCGGCAGTATCGCTGACGGTGCTGATGGCTTCCAGGGTCATGTAGCGGGACGGCTGGGTGGCGCATTCGTCGTTCTGCTCGAGGAGAATGGCGCCGACGAGGCGAACCACGGCGGCCTCGTTGGGAAAGATGCCGACCACGTCGGTCCGGCGCTTGATCTCGCCGTTGAGGCGCTCGATGGGATTGGTACTGTGCAGCTTGGTCCGATGCGCGGCGGGGAAGTGCATGTAGGCGAGCACGTCCTCCTCGGCGCTGTCCATCAGCGTGGCGAGCTTCGGCACCTTGGGTCGGAGCTGGTCGGCGACGGTGCGCCACTGGGCATGGGCGGCGGCGGCGTCCTCCTGGGCATAGGCGGTGCCGATCCAGGCCGAGACGATGCGGCGCTGCGCCTTGCCCGCATGGGCCAGCGCGTTGCGGGCGAAGTGGACGCGGCAGCGCTGCCAGGTGGCCCGCAGCACCTTCGTCACGGCGGCTTTCAGGCCCTCATGGGCGTCGGAGACCACCAGCTTCACGCCGGCCAAGCCGCGCCGCTTTAGCGTGCGGAGGAAGTCCAGCCAGAAGGGCTCGGCCTCCGAACTGCCGACCGCCATGCCCAGCACTTCGCGCCGGCCATCGGCGTTGACGCCAACCGCGATGGTCACGGCGACAGGGACGATGCGGCCCGCCTCGCGGACCTTCACGTAGGTGGCGTCGAGCCAGAGATAGGGCCAATCGCCCTCGATGGGGCGGGCTAGGAAGTCGCGGACGCGGTCGTCGATCTCGGCGCAGAGGCGCGAGACCTGGCTGCGGCTGATGCCCTCCATCCCCATGGCGCGCACTAGGTCGTCCACGGAGCGCGTCGAGATGCCCTGGACGTAGGCCTCCTGGATCACTGCCGTCAGCGCCTTCTCGGCCGTCCGGCGGGGCTCCAGGAAGGCGGGGAAGTAGGAGCCGCGCCGGAGCTTGGGGATCCGCAGCTCGACGGTGCCGACCCGAGTCTGCCAGTCGCGGTCGCGGTAGCCATTGCGCTGCACCAGCCGGTCCGGGCTGCGTTCGCCATGGGCGGCGCCGGTCACCTCGCCCACCTCCAGCTCCATCAGGCGCTGCGCGGCGAAGCCAATCATCTCGCGCAGGAAGGTCGCATCGGAGCCCTTCTCCAGCATCTGCCGAAGGGCCATCGTCTCGTCGGTCATCGTGGTCGGTCCAAGGTCAGGGGTTGCAGGTCTCAGCAACCCAACCCTACCGAGGATCACCGCGGTGGCCGCCCGGGGCGCTCCGCTTCGCTCAGCCAGGGGCTTCGCTACGCGCCCCGGGCTCTGGACCTCCTACACCACCACCCGGGACGTGACCTCCGTCACCCCGATCGCCTTCGCCGCATCCGCAACGCTCCGGCCCTTCGCCAGCAGCACCTCCGCCTCGCGCAGCTTGCCAATGATCTCCTCGGCACCGTGCCGCTTCCTCGCCATCTCGCCCTCCTCGCTCGGCCCAAAACGAACATACGTCCCGGACCACTCACAGGGGGGAGGGTCGGCATTGACCACGGCGTGGAAACGTTTCACGCTTCGGATGTCGGCGGCGCAGACTGCCGGGAGGAATCGGACTTGAAGCGCATAGGGATCGACGTGGGGGGCACCTTCACGGATGTCGTCCTCATCGAGGAAGATGGTCGCGTCCATGCGGCCAAGGTTCCCACCACGCCGGCGGCCCGTGTGGTCGGCGCCATCGCCGGCTTCCGCCGCATCCTGGAGGTCGCCGGCTGCAGCCCTGGCGATGTCGGCTTCATCGGCCATGGCTCCACCATGGCGACGAACATGGTGGTCGAGGGCACGGGCGCGCCCACCGCCCTGCTCGCTACGCTGGGGTTCCGGGATCTGCTGGAGCTGCGCCGCATCGCGCGGCACGACCGCGCCGACCTCTACGACCTGCAGTTCGACAATCCGAAGCCGCTGGTCCCGCGCCGCTGGCGCTACGAGGTGCCGGAGCGGCTGGACTGGCGCGGCAAGATCCTCGCGCCGCTCGACGAAGCCGCGCTGGAGGCAATCGCCGTACGGA
>JAOACN010000302.1 GCA_026417815.1 Chloroflexaceae bacterium
AGGTTATCCGATTTCTTTCCGGGAGGGCCGGGCCCTCCCGGCCCCTGCCCGCGGGCGGGGGCGTGGGGAAACCCGCTTGCCCCACACCCCAAACGACCGAGGAATGAACATTCCTGGGAGGGCGCCGCCCTCCCGGCCCCTCCCCGCCGGCAGGGGCGTGGGGAAACCCGCTTGCCCCACACCCTTCAACCAACCGACATTCCTGGGAAGACGCAGCCCTCCCGGCCGCTCCCCGCCGGCAGGGGCGTGGGGAAACCTGGTTTCCCCACACCCTTCAACCAACCGACGTTCCCGGGAAGACGCCGCCCTCCCGGCCCCTGCCCTCGTGACAGGGGTATTGTATGCGCGAGGGGGAGGCTGGTCAATCTGCACGTCGGTGGTCCGGCGCCGTGATGACGAGCGCGAACGGGAGGGCGCGTGGGAGGGCTGCGCCCTCCCCGCAAAAAACGCCTCGTCATAGCTCAGTGCTCTGTGAACGAAGGTTTTCGGTACCTCCGCCCCCTCCCCAACCCTCCCCCGCCGCGGGAGGGAGTCCGGCGCCTCCCCCCAACGGGGGGAGGTTGGGACGGGGGTGGAAATGCCAGGAAACTTCGTTCACAGACCAATCAGGTTATCAAGCTGGTTAGGGAAGGGCAACATTTTTTATACCAAAGTGGCGTTCTCTTTACGCGCGAACGGGATGGGGCATGGTACAGTAGCGTCTGTCAAGACCGAAAATTGGATCGTAGTTGCACGGCTTGCAACACTGCAGGGGCGCACGGCTAGAGCCTGTGCCGCTGCTTTTTGTATTCTTCGACGGTGGGGGCGCGTGCGAGCGGCGGGCCGCTACCCGTATGCGGGGTTGAGGCGGGGCGGTTCGCGAAGCGCCCATACCCTCGGGAGTTCTTATACCGGCGGTTGATGAATCCGGCGGCAGCGCCGCAGCGTTAGATGGCGGAACGGCAAGCTATGGAAACTCACGCCTACGATGTGCTGGTGATTGGCGCCGGGATCAGTGGCATGCACGCCGCGCTGGATCTCGCCGATCAGGGCTTCAAGGTGCTCGTGGTCGAGCGGCAGGCCAGCATCGGCGGCACCATGGTCAAACTCGACAAGACCTTCCCCACCAACGACTGCGCGATCTGCATCGCCGCCCCGAAGATGGTCGAACTGGCGCGGCACCCGAACATCACCCTGCTGACCTCGGCTCAGGTGGAGCGGGTGAGCGGCTCGGCAGGCAACTTCGAGGTGCTGATCTGGCGCCAGGCGACCTATGTGGACCCCGAGAAGTGTACCGGATGCGGGGATTGCGCCAGTGCCTGTCCGGTTGAGGTGGACGACGTCTTCAACGGGCGGCTCTCGCGCCGCAAGGCGATCTATCTACAGTTCCCCCAGGCGGTTCCCGCCATCTACACCATTGATTACGGCCATTGCGTCGGCTGCGGGGCCTGCGACCGGGCCTGCGCCGCCGGGGCGATCGCCTTTCTGCGCCGTTCGCGGCCCGTGACGGCGACGGTGAGCAGCATCGTGGTGGCCACCGGCTTCGAGACGCTGGAGCCCACGGAGATCCGCAAGGAGTACGGCTTCGGGCGTTACCCCAATGTCCTGACCGCCATCCAGTATGAGCGGCTGCTCTCGGCCTCGGGGCCGACGGGGGGCGCGGTGGCCCGGCCCTCGGACGGGCGCCATCCCGAGCGGGTGGCCTGGATCCAGTGCGTCGGTTCGCGCAGCGTTCAGGGCGGTTACCCGTACTGCTCGAAGATCTGCTGCATGTACGCCACCAAGGAGGCGCTGATAACCCTCGAGCACGCGCCCGGCACCGAGGCGACCATCTTCTACATGGATCTGCGGGCCTACGGCAAGGACTTTCAGCAGTTCTACCGCCGGGCCGCCGGGCAGGGGGTGCGCTACGTGCGGGGCCGGCCCGCCGCGGTCGAGGAGGACCGCGACCGGAGCCTGCTAGTAACCTACGAGGACACCCTCAGCGGCGCGGTCCGGCGCGAGTGTTTCGATCTGCTGGTGCTTTCCACGGCGATTGTGCCCGCGCCGGAGAACCGGCGCCTGGCCCGCGCGCTGGGGATCGAAGTTGACGCCTACGGCTTCTTCGTGCCCCGTGACCCGCTGCTCGACCCGCTGCGCTCGAGCCGCGAGGGGATCTTCCTGGCCGGCGGCGCGCAGGGACCCAACGACATCCCCGACTGTGTGGCCCAGGCCAGCGGCGCCGCCGCCCTGGCCGCGGTCGGGCCGCTGGTGAAGGCTCACGTATCGCGCCAAGCCCGGCCCGTGGGCGCTCCGTCCACCACGTTTCAGCCGGGTGAGACGAGCCCGCACACGGCCTTCGACAGGCCCGGCATGCGGGTGGTTGTCACTGAAGCGCCACAGGCGCAAACTGGCGAACCCGGCGGCGAGGACGATCGCTCCGTGGCGGGCGCGGAGGCGCCGCGGGTGGGGGTGGTGGTGTGCGGCTGCGGCAAGAACATCAGCGGGTTCGTTGACGTGCCCGCGATTACCGAGGCGGCGCGCGGGTTGCCCGGCGTGGCCTTCGCCGAAGCCTGCACCTTCGCCTGCTCCGAGGACGTGCAGCGCCGCATCCGCGCGGCGATTACGGGCCAGGGGCTGAACCGGCTGGTAGTGGCGGCCTGCTCGCCGATCACCCACGGGCCGGTGTTTCAGCAGACCTGCGCCGAGGCGGGCCTCAACCCCGGCCTGTTCGAAATGGCCAACATCCGCAACCAGTGTTCGTGGGTGCATTCCTCTGATCCGGGACCGGCGACGGCGAAGGCGGTGGACCTGGTGCGCATGGCCGTGGCGCGAGCCGGGAAGTCGCGCGAACTGCCACTGCGGACGGTCGAGGTGACCCGCAGTTGCCTGGTGATCGGCGGCGGCGTGGCCGGAATGACCGCCGCGATAACCCTGGCCGATCTGGGCATTGACACGTTTCTGGTTGAGCGTGAGGCAACGCTGGGGGGTAAGCTCAACACGCTGGCCACCCTGGCCCCCGGGGACATGCCGGCCAGCGCGGTGCGCGATCACCTGGTGCGCGAGGTGCAGCAACGCCCGCGGATCAGGCTGTTCCTCGGCGCCGAGGTGCGCGAGGTGAGCGGCCATATCGGCGATTTCCGCGTGACCCTCGACGAAGGGCCGGGCGGGATGCTCAACGAGTTGCAGGTGGGCGCGATCATTGTCGCCACCGGCTTCCAGGAGGCTGACCTGCGTGGGCGCTTCGGCTACGGGGCCGACCCGCGGGTGATCACGCAACTGGAACTGGAGCGCAGCCTGCGCGAGGGCACCCTCGGCGCGCCGCGCAGTGTGGTAATGATCAACTGCGCCGGTTCGATGGACGCGGAGAATCCGGCTTGCTGCCGGATCGGCTGCGGCATCTCGGTCAAGAACGCGCGCATGCTCCACCGCGTCGCTCCGGGGGCCAGGATCGTGATGCTCTACCAGGATATGCGGGTGTATGGCAGTGGTCAGGAAGAAGCCTTCACCCAGATGCTCGATGAGGTGGCCCCGCAGCGGGTGCGCTATGCACCCGACCGGCCCCCGCGGGTGATGCTGCGCGACGGGCGGCTCGTGGTGCTGGTGCACGACAGTTTGCTGGACGAGGAACTGGCGATCGAGGCCGACCTGGTGGTGCTGACGGCGGCGCTGCGGGGCGACGCCGATACGCCCCGGCTGAAGCGGCTGCTCAAAGTGGCTACCGACGCGCAGGGCTTCTACCGCGAGGCCCACGCCAAGATCCGCCCGCTGGACTTCAATACCGATGGAATCTACCTCTGCGGGGCGGATCACTATCCGCGCAGCGTGCCGGACACGATCGCCCAGGCCGCCGGCGCGGCCTCGCGGGCGGCGATCCCGCTGCTGCGGGGCAAGGTCAGCGTCGAGCCGATCGTCGCCGAGGTGGCGGCGGAAGCCTGCGCGGGCTGTGGCCTCTGCGTGCCCCACTGCCCCTACGGAGCAATTCAACTCGACGGCGAACGCAAGGTGGCGTGGGTCGAGGAGGTGCAGTGCAAGGGCTGCGGCACGTGCGTGGCGGCCTGCCCGTCGGGCGCATTGCAACAACGGGGCTTCAGCGATGACCAGTTGCTGGCGATGATCGGGGCGGCCTGGGAGGAGCCTGCCTATGAGTGAGCCATTCGAGCCGCGCCTGCTGGGCCTGCTGTGTAGCTGGTGCGCCTATGGCGGCGCCGATACGGCCGGCGTGAGCCGCCTGCAATACCCGCCCAACATCCGCATCGTGCGGGTGATGTGTAGCGGGCGGGTGGACCCGCTCTTCGTCGTGCGCGCCTTTGAGCAGGGCGCCGATGGGGTGCTGGTGGCCGGTTGTCACCCCGGCGATTGCCATTACGCCACCGGCAACGTCTTCGCCGAGCAACGCTTCGAACGCTTCGCGGGCCTGCTCGACTTCTTTGGCATTGACCGTCGCCGCTTCAAACTGGCCTGGGTCTCGGCTTCGGAGGGGGCGCGTTTCGCCGCCGTGGTCACCGAGATGACCGAGGAGATCCGCGCCCTCGGTCCCCTGAAGATGAAGGCGCCCGCATGGCAAGCCTGATTGAACAGCAGATCCGGACGCGGGCCAGCGCCCTGCTGGCCGAGGGGCGGATCGATGGGTTTGTCGGTTACCGGCAGGGCTCGGGGCCGCTGCGGGTGGCGCCGTTCGTGGCCCGCGCGCCGGCGGAGGTTGAGAAGCTGGTCTGGAACCCGGTGTGTGTGCCGAACCTGGCCGGCGCTCTCCGCAAGCACGCCGGGCAACGGGTGGGCGTGGCGCTGAAGGCCTGCGACGCGCGCAGCGTGGTGGAGTTGCTCCGTCTGCGCCAGCTTGACCGCAAGGGGCTGTACCTGATTGGCGTTCCCTGCCGGGGTATGCTCGATCCTGAGAAGGTCGCCGCGGCTGCCGCGGGCCGGGTAACCGGCCTGGTGGAGGAAGGGGCGGAGGTGGTGATCGGCGTCGGCGGCGAAACGCTGCGCTACGAGCGCGCCGGGTTGCTGCTGACGAAGTGCGCCGGTTGCCCGGCTGCCCCCGCGGAACTGTTCGACGAAACGCTGGAAGAGGGCGTCCCGGCGCCGCCTCCCGGCGACCGCTTCGCCGCGGTGCGGGCGCTGGAGGCGCTTGAACCGGCCGAACGGCTGGCCTTCTGGCAGCAACACTTCAGTCGCTGCACCCTCTGCTACGCATGCCAGACGGTCTGCCCGCTATGCTTCTGCAAGGAATGCGCGCTGGCGCTGGAACGCGACGATCCCCGCCGGCTGGCCCGTGAGCCGGCCAGCGTGTTCGCCTTCCACCTGATGCGCGCCTACCACCTGGCCGAACGCTGCACCGGCTGCGATGAGTGCGAGCGGGTCTGCCCGGAGGATATTCCGTTGAGCCTGATCTGCCGGAAACTGGAACTGGATCGCCTGGAGTAGCGGATGTGATGTTACCGCAGAGGACGCGGAAGGCGGCGGAGTTGTCTGGGGTCGCGGATGTACCGCTGAGGCGCACCAGGATGGC
>JAOACN010000326.1 GCA_026417815.1 Chloroflexaceae bacterium
GGCGGGGAGGGGGCTGTGGGTGCCGCGGGGGAGGGGACAGGCGCTTCGACCTGGCGCGTTTCCAGGTAGCGCAGCACATCTTGCCTGGTGACGCGCCCACCCTGACCCGTCCCGCTGATGCGCGTCAGGTCGAGGCCATGCTCGGCTGCCAGGCGCGCCACCACCGGCGAGATGAACCCGCTCCGCGCCGCGCCGTCAGCGGGTCGGGCAACCGCGGGCAGCGGCGCCGCGGCGGGCTGCGCTTCCGCCAGCGCCGGCGGGGTCACCGGCGCCGGTTGCTCGAGCGGCGGCTGCGCGACACCGGTGGCCTCTCCGGCCGCGGCGATACGGGCAATGACCGTGCCCACGCGCACCGTTTCCCCTTCGGCCACCAGGATCTCCAGCACCGTCCCGGCCTCTGGCGCGGGCACCTCGGTGTCAACTTTATCGGTAATGACTTCGAGCAATGGCTCGTACTTCGCCACCGTCTCGCCCGGTCGCTTCAGCCAGCGGCCAATGGTCCCCTCGGTGACGCTTTCGCCCAGCTGGGGCATCTTGATCTCGATCACCTGAACACCCCGATCGTTCGCGGGTCGCGCGAGGCGCTAACCCGCCTGGCGGTCAACCGCTACCTTTCCCCCGGTCCATAGAGTAACAAACGCGCGTAGCGTTCCACCACGCCGGGGCGTGGCGCCTGAGCGATGCGATCGTTGTCTACCCCGAAGTGCACATCGGCCTCGGTGAAGGCGTAGTGTTCCACTGCGGCCGGCTCGAGGTCGCGCAGCGCCCAGATCAGTTCCAGCATACGTTCCACAGGCATATCGGTTTGCACGTAGCCCACCAGAGCGGCGCTGACGCGCCGGGCCGCGAACCAGGTGGCGAGATCGCCCCGCTCGCGCAGGCGCTCGGCGATGGCGACCAGCACGGCCTGCTGGCGCAACCCGCGCTCGAAATCGCTGTCGGGGTGGCGGATGCGGGCATAGGCCAGCGCCGTTGTGCCATCCATACGTTGCCGGCCCGCGGCGAAACGCACGGTCGTTACGCGGTAATCGGCGGTTGGAAAGTGATGATCGACCAGCGGGCGCGGGACGTCTACGTTCACGCCGCCGAGGGCGTCGATGATCCCGGCGAAACCGCGAAAGTCCGCCACCACCGCATAGTCAATCGTTAGCCCCAGCGCGTCGCTGACGGTGGCCCGCGCCAGGGCCAATCCGCCGCCGGGCGACCCGTCGCGTTCGCCCCACAGGTAGGCCGCGTTGAGCCGGTTGTTGCCGTGGCCAGGGATGGCCACCCAGAGATCGCGCGGTAGCGACAGCAGCGCCACACGCTTGCGCGCCGGGTCGATCCGCGCCACCAGAACAGCGTCGCTACGCGGGGTAACCTCCTCGCCCGGGCGCCGGTCGGTGCCGAGGAGCAGCACGGTTGCGGGCGCGGGAGCGCCAGGGTGCGTTGGGGCCAGGGTGGGGAGCAGGAGCAGCGGCGCGCCTCTGGCGCCGCTGCGTTCCGGCGCTGGCGCCGGGGTGATCTGCAGCGCCGCCAGGTTGCGGCGCACCTCAAGGAATTGCGCCACCGTTCCCAGGCTGAGGAGCGCCACAACCAGAAGCGCCCCCAGGCCAACGAGCGACCATGAGAAGGACCGGACAGGGCGACCAGGGCGTGCCAACGCGGGTTCTCCATCAATCGGCCCGGCGCTAACCGGGCGCGGTGCGGCTTTTTGATTATACCGCCAGTGTCACGGGGGCGCGTTGCGTCAATCGCGGCCCTCGCATATACTGCGCTATGCGACGGGCACTACACAACCTGGTGGGACCGAGGTGAACAGCGGTGTTCCCGGGAGGGCTCGGCCCGCCCGGGAAAATCGACACGTTCCTGCCGGAGAGAGGGTCCGGGAGGCTCTCAGGTGTAGGGTTTTTCGAGGGAGCAGGGGTTTTCGGCATTCCAATGCGCTTCCGATCCTCACCCCCCTGCCCCCCTCTCCACCATAGGTGGAGAGGGGGAATTGGGCGTCCTAATGCCCCAGATCGCGAATGT
>JAOACN010000353.1 GCA_026417815.1 Chloroflexaceae bacterium
CGTACCTGTAGCGGTGTTATTTTGCCTCCACGCCTCCACACCTCCACACCTCCACACCTCCACACCTCCACACCTCCACACCTCCACACCTCCACACCTCCACGCCTCCACACCTCCACACCTCCACACCTCCCCTCACAGCCTGCCGGCTACGTGTCCGATCAGCAACTCCTCGACCGTCACGTGGGGCGGGTAGCTGACGAGGGTGGCGACGGCCGCGGCCACATCTTCGGCGCGCAGCATGTTGGCCCGGTTCCACGTGCCGGGCACGGCGGCCCACAGGTCGGTGTCGGTCGCCGCGGGTAGCACCGAGGTGACGCGGATGCCCCGGGGGCGCAGTTCTTCACGCACGGCGTTCAGGAAACCCAGGGCGCCGTGCTTGGCCGCGCTGTAGGCCGCCCAGCCCGGGAAGGCCTGCCGGGCGGCCACCGAGGCGATGTTGACCAGCAACCCGCCCGCTTCCATCCGCGGGGCGGCGTGCTTGCACACCAGAAACAGGCTGGTCAACTGGGCGCGCAGGGCCTCTTCCCACGTCGCCAGATCGATCTGTTCAAAGGGCGCGACCAGCGCCCCGCCCACGCTGTGCACCACGACATCGAGGCGGCCCCCGGGCGCGGCAGCACTGGCGACCAGGGCGCGCACCTGGTCCTCAATCGTAACATCACACGTCACGGGCACAGCCGCGGCGCCGCGGGCGCTGGCGGCGGCGGCCGTCTCGGCCAGGGCAGGGGCCGACCGCGCCGCCAGGGTCAGGCGCGTGCCCGGCGCGGCCAGGGCCAGCGCCGTGGCGCGCCCGATGCCCCGCGACGCGCCGGTGATTAACATGCTCCGCTGGGTGGTCATGGCAAGGGCCTCGTCACAGGTTGGAAGGTGGGGGAACCTGCTTTCCCCCCACCCCGGCCCGGCGGGTCAACAGGGTCCGGGAGGGACAGACCCTCCTGGACCCTCTGGTGTGGGGCCGAGCGCGCATCAAATCTCCTGGGCGCGGGAGCGGCCCACGTGGGCCATGAACTCGGCCCGCGTCTTCGGGTCGTCGCGGAAGACCCCGCGCATAGCCGAGGTGACCATGCTGGCATTGGCCTTCTTCACCCCCCGCATCACCGAGCACATATGCACCCCTTCGGCCACCACGGCCACCCCCAGGGGTTGCAGGTGCTGGTCAATGAACTCGGCGATCTGCACGGTCATGCGTTCGTGCACCTGCAGCCGCCGGGCGAACATCTCAACGATACGCGGGATCTTGCTCAGCCCTACCACCTTGCCGTTGGGGATGTACGCGACGTGCACCTGGCCCATAAAAGGCAGCATGTGATGCTCGCACAGGCTGTAGAAATCGATGTTCTTTACCAGCACCATCTCATCATAGCCGACGCTAAAGATCGCGTCGTTGATCAGCGCCTCCGGGTCCACGTGGTACCCGGCGGTCAGTTCGGCGTACATTTTGGCCACCCGCGAAGGGGTTTTCAGCAGACCTTCGCGGTCGGGTTGTTCGCCGATCCCGGCGAGGATCTCCCGTACTGCCGCCTCGATCCGGGGGTTGGAGCCGTAGGCGACGCCTTCGAGCTTGCCCCGTCCGGGAACGATCAGGGACTCGTAGTCCTGGGCGTTAAAATCCTCGTGGTCGTGTCCGTTCGGGTGGTTGGTTCCGTTATGTTTCAGTTGGATTGCCATGTGTGGGTCCTATAATATAGCGATGTACCTGGTCTCGAAATGATTGACAGGCAGATAGAGAAGCGTGGGGAAACCTGGTTTCCCCACATCCTTGCCGACCGGCAGGGGCCTGGGGAAACCGGGTTTCCCCGCATCTCTGCCGGCCAGGAGGAACCTGGGGAAACCTGATTTCTCCAACTTCTCTTTACCGGCGCGCGCCGGCCTCGACCGGGCCGGCATACTCGAAGACGTTCTTGCGCGTTTCCCAGAGCTTGAGGTGGCGCAAGCGGCCCTCAAAACGGGGCGCGAGTTCGTTCCAGAGATAGACAACAATGTTCTCAGCCGTTGACGGTTGATCGGCAAAGGCCGCGATCTCGCGGTCGAGGTGGCGAAAATCGAGGCGATCGAGCACCTCGCGCACGGTGCGATCGAGCGCCGCCAGGTCAATGACCATGCCCGTTTCCGGGTCAACCGGCCCGCTGATGCTCACCTCCAGGGTGTAATTGTGGCCATGCCCGTTGGGGTTGTTGCATTTCCCGTAGATGGCGCGATTCTCCTCATCGGAGAGCGCCGGCGCGTGGAGCCGGTGCGGTGCCGAGAAGGTGGAGGCGCGGGCAAAGGTGGTCTCCTCGGCGCCGTCATACTCCGCCCACAGGTCGGCCATCTCGTACAGGCGCAGGCGCGCCAGACGGGCCTCGGCGGGCAGTCGCGCGGCAATCAGCCGCCAGAGCACCCGCACAAGGTTCTCGGTGGTCGGAAGTTGGCTTTTGAAATAGGGCGTATCTTCATTCAGGTGCCGGTGGTCAAACTCCTCCAGCACTTCATTGACAATCGCCTTCAATTCGGTCATGTTCATCACCATGCCCGTGCGCGGGTCGAGCGCGCCGGTGATGGTAACATCGAGCGTGTAGTTGTGCCCATGCCCGTGGGGGCTGGTGCACTTCCCGAAGATCCGCTCGTTCTCCTCGGGGCTCCAATCGTCGCGCCAGTAGCGGTGCGATGCCGAAAACTCAAAGCGTCGGGTTGCATAGACCATAAGCCTGCGATCCTTTCAGGCGCCGTTGCTCGTAAACGGAGCTTCGGGGCGGCTGCCCTGCTCCCTGACGGAGGAAATGGGGTATTTTGAGAGTGCCTCAGTAGTCTGTAAAGTCAGTTTCCTGGCATTTCCGCCCCCCTCCCAACCTCCTCCCATGAGGGGGAAGCGCCGGACTCCCTCCCCCAGTGGGGGAGGGTTGGGGAGGGGGTGGGTTCAGCGAACGACTTAGTTCACAGAGTACTCAGTCTCCCGGACCTTCTCCCGCGGGACATTGTTCCCGTCAGGTCTCCGTTTTCGACGCCATGTTATACAGTAGCACGGGTTGATCGTTTGTCAAGGATTTGCACAGGCTTTGCAACGAAGGTATGCCACTGTCTGGAGGGTTGGGGAAACATGGTTTCCCCAACCCGCCTCAACTTCAGATGCGCGCCTCCTCACCCACCCCCTGCCCCCTCCCTCTCCACCGCAGGTGGAGAGGGAGGGGGAGGACCACGAATGCTCTGGTTTGACGCTAGAAAATGATGGGAGGGCGCAGCCCTCCAGCCCCTCATCTGACCCGAACGCTCAGCGGGTAGAGTCGCCCGCCGCGCCAGACGCCGGTGATCTCCACCGGGCCAAAGTGCACATTCTCTCCCGGGCTGCGTTGCAACTCCGCGAGGGCGGCGCTGTCACGCACGGGACCGTCGAGCTTGATCTGGCGCGCGCTGGCTTCGGGTACGCCCCCCGGTCGCAACCGTTCGACCAGCACGGCCGAGTCGCCGCGGGCCAGCAGGTCGCCCCGAATACGCAGCGCCTGGCCCTCATAGAGGCCGCTGTTCTCCACCAGCAATGCGATGGTTACCTCGCGCAGGCCCAGGGGGGTGATCCGGGGGTCGGTGAGTTGATGGGTATAGCGTCCCTCTGGCCCAAAGCGCCCCGGTCCCTCGAGGATGCCACTGGCGCTGACGATGCCGTAGCGCAGCGCCCCGGCTCCTTCCAGGGGGGGCTCGGCGGGCAGCGGAGGGGGTTCCCCTAACCACAGCCCCCCCGGGGCCAGTGGTGTGGGCGCCCCATCCGTGGCGACACTCACCCCCTCAACCAGTACCGCTCCTTCGGCGCTGATCAAGAGATAGCCGAAGGTCCGCACCGGGCCAGGGGTGGGCGCGGCAAGGATGGCGCTGAGCGCCGGCATGGTCGGGGCAGGGATGGGCGTGGGTGGCGAGCGGGTTTCCGTGCCACAGGCGG
>JAOACN010000364.1 GCA_026417815.1 Chloroflexaceae bacterium
TCGAACAGGTCCCGCCGCTCGACGTAGGTCGCGTCCGCCAGATGCTCGTTCAGGGTGCGGAAGGCGTCGAAGGCCGGTTTGCGCGCGCTGTAGTCGGTGCGCCCGCGCCCCAGGCGGATCAGCCCGTAGGGGTTGCCCGGATCGTCCTTGAAGCTGTACCAGAAGATCCGCTCCGCCCCCGCCTCCCACAGCATCAGCATGGCCCGTGGCAGATGGTTGGCCTGACTCTGTTCATCGGCGCGCCCGCTGCTGTCCCGGTCACTCGGCCCGCTGGCCCAGCCCACCTCGGTGACCCAGATCGGTTTGGGGCCATAACGCTGCCCCAGTGCCCGGACGCCCGCCACCGCTGCCGCCAGGTTGCCGTCCTCCGGACCATATGGGTTGACATAAGGATGGATGGCCAGGACGTCGAAGCTGTTCCAGGCTCCGTATTCGGCCACTGCGCGCAAGAAGGTGGTATCGAAGGGGTTGACGCCGCCGATAAGGATCGTTGCCTCCGGGTCCACCTCGCGGATCGCCGCTGCCGTGCGGATGAGCAGGTCGGCATAGGCCGCCGCGTCGGGCGCGGGTCGCCAGAAGACCGCCAGGTCCGGCTCGTTCCAGATCTCCCAGTGCTTGACGTAGCGGCGATAGCGGGTGACCACCCCCCGCGCGTAGTTCACGAAGGCGTCCGGGTCGGGGGCATAGTAGGAGACGTCGTTGGGGGTGTCGTTGCGGTAAGGCGTGGCCCAGCCCACCGAGGGGCCAAGCACCCCCAGCACGTTGATCCCCCGGCTGAGCAGCGCGCGCAGCGCCGCGTCGGTGAAGGTCCAGTCCCACACGTCGGGGCGGGGCTGCACCCGGTGCCAGTGCAGGTCCTCGCGCACCCAGGTGACGCCCAGTTCGCTCACCAGGGCCGCCGGCACGTCCATTGAGGACGGGTCGGGGTAGCGCGTGGCCAGGTGGGAGTTGAGGCCGAAGACCGGCGGGTGCATCGGCGTCCCCGATGGCGGTGCCGGAGCGAGTCGCGGCGGTGGCTGCGGCGCCGCGGCGGCAGTAAGCGCGAGGAGCGCCAGGAGAATGGGAATGATCCGGTTCATAACTCATTCACCCACCGTCATCGCCACCCCTGCGGGCGCGATGGCTGCCAGCTCAGGCGCGAACACCGACGTGACCCGGGCCGGGGGCGCGCTGTACGTTCCTCCGGCGATGGCCCTGGCGATGACGGTGCCGGTATATACCCCAGGCGCCAGATCGGCTGCCTGGAGGGTAATCCGCCCCGCGGCGAACGCGGTGGCGCGACGCAGGGGCTGGCGGGCGCCGCCCGGCAGGGCTTCAAGACCAGCGGGCAGTGGCACAACGATGCTGGCCCGTCTGAGTGGGCGCGCCGTCACCAGCGTCAGGCGCAACGCGACGATCTGGCCCGTCTGGACCGGCGTATCCCCGAGGGCTGCGCCGGTGTCCGGGTCCACCAGTTCCAGATCAAGGGCTATCGGCCCGGCAGCCTCGCTGGTGTTCCGGGGAACAGCATATGCCAGCAGGTACCTGGCCGCGGCGTCAGCCTCGACCCGCAGGGTTGCGACGGGTGTCGCGGGGGTGACGCTGACCCGGAGCGTGCGGGTAATCGGCGCGCCGTCGCCAGGCAGCGGTGTGCCATCGAGGAGCGCGCGCCGCGGGCCAGCCACGGATGCCGCTTCCGCTGGCAGCGCGGCCGCGACTCGCGCGGCGTCCCACGGGCTGGGCCATCCCTCAACCCCCCAGGCCGCCAGGAGCGCCCGTTCGGCGCCGGGGAGTTCGCCCGCGCCGGGTCGGCCCGCCCGCAGGGCCTGCACTGCCGCCGCGGTGACCGCTGTGGCGCCGCCGGGCAAGCCAGCAGGGCGGTCCGCCGTCCAGCGCACCAGGTTCGGCTGGTTCGCCGCGTTCGTCTCCCGGCGGGCCAGGGCCTGCAGGCGATCCAGGGCCGCTGATGCCTGCCCTGGTGAGAGGGCCAGGCTGAGGAAGGCCAACCCATCGGCGGCAAGCGGCGCATCGAGCAGGGCCATCGTCCCCGGGTCGGTGTGCCCGGCCCGCGCCAGAGCGTAGGCGATGTAGGCCCGGGTGTCGGGATCGGCAGCGGGCGCGGCGCGGCTCAGATACGTGACGGCGCGTAGATTGGGTGGTCGGCTGTCCCCCAGCGTCGCATGGGCCGCCGCCTGCGCCTCCAGCACCAGCGCGGTCACGAAGGGACGCGAAGGGCTGGCTGGCCACCAACCCCAGCCGCCATCTTCATTCTGGGCCGTCTCGAGGTCGCGCAGCGCGTCGCGGATCAGCGCGGCCCAGCGATCGCGCTCCGGCCCCTGGGCCTCACGGGCCAGCCGCGCGGCGATCAGCGCCAGACACGCCTGCTCGTCCACTGAGGGCAGGGGTACAGCGGCCAGGCGTTCGGCCTGGTCCTCCAGCGCCGCGCGCGCGCCCGGCGCAATGGCGACCACCAGCGGATCGGTCGTCGCCGGGCGCTCCACCGTTACTTCCAGCGGGCCGACGGCGGGGATGGTTGCGCCGCTGAGCGTGGACGCCACGAGGGCCTCGATAGGGATGCGCCGGGTAAGCGTGTCGGGCTGGCCGTCGGTCACGATGGTGAGACTGATGCTGGCCTCGGCGGCCCCGGATTCGGGACGCACGCGCCAGGTCAGACGGCCAGTGGCGCCCTCGTCCAGAGTGAGCCGCTGTTCAACCGGCGCGGTCCGTTCCAGAATGAGGTTGCTCCGCTTGAGCCGCGCGCGCACCTGGCGTCGCCCGGTTCCAGTATTGCGCAGATCAAGGGTGATGACGGCCCGATCCATAGGAGCTGTCTCTT
>JAOACN010000629.1 GCA_026417815.1 Chloroflexaceae bacterium
GGAGATGTGTATAAGAGACAGGCCCATCATCGTCTCGTAGACCGAGCCGATCTGTTCGACATCGAGGGCGCGGTAGGAGATGCGCTCGCCGTCGAGCAGCAGTAATTTCTCCAGCGCCTGGTAGATCGTGCCGTCGGGCACGCGCGGCGGCGCGATGCGCTGGTGGAGCTGGCGGGCGTCGCCGGCGGGGCGCCCTTCGAGGAAGGGGAAGCGGTCGGGGTCGAAGAGCACGCCGTGGCGGCGGGGCAGGCCGAGCTCGGGGACGCCGTCGTGGATCATGCGGAACAGCGTCAGCAACTGGGGCCAGGCGCCGTAGCGCTGCTGCATCGTGTCGGGGTAGCGGGCCGCGTCCTCGCGGAGCCGCTCGTAGAGCCCGGCCAGCCCATAGCCCTGCTCCCAGGTCGCGTCTTCGGGGAGCATGTCGCGCTCCTCGGCGTAGAGCAGGAAGACCAGGCGCAGGATCACGGTGAGCAGCCCGCGGTAGACCGTGTCGGGCTCGTCGCGCAGCACGTCGCGCAGCAGCGCGCCGCCGCGCTCGTCGTCGGCGGCCTGGAAGCCGCGCAGCAGGGCGTAGAGCGCCTCGAGCACCTGCTCGGCCAGGCGCTCGCTGACCTCGTTCTGGAACGCGCGGCTCGCCTCCAGCAGCGCGGCCAGGCGCTGCTCGCGGGGCAGGGCCAGCAGGCGTTGTTCGCTGAGCAGCAGGCGCAGCGCCGCGACGATCGGGCGGCCGGCGGTCTGGCGCATCTCGGCGACGTGGAAGTCGAGCCAGCCGGAGCTCTCGCCGCGCGGGGCGGAGATGAGGCGCAGGGTGTGGCCGTTGCAGAGCAGGCCGGCGCTCACCCCCGTCGTGCGCAGCAGGCGCTCCATGCGCCCGTGGGGCGAGATCTCCAGCCGGCCGTGCTCGCGGGCGACCCGGTCGAAGTCCTGGCCGGTGGGCAGCAGGCGCACCAGCAGTTGCCAGGGCGGGGCGTTGGGCGCCGGGTCGCGCTCGCGCACCGCGAGGTCGGGGGCGAGGATCTCACCGTACTCCGGGAGCGCCACCTCGAGTTCCGGCGGGATCGGCGCGCCCGCGACGCCGGCGCCGGCGTAGCCCTTCGGCGAGAAGCTCCAGCCGAGCACGGCGCGGGCGAAGCGGTGGAAATCGGCGATGCGCGGCTGATCGCCGTCCACGCTGCCGTCCAGGCTCTCGAGCAGCAGGCGCTGGCCCTCGGCGTCGCTACGGGGCAGCACGGCCCCGGCGCGGATCAGGGCCGGCGCGGAGACCACGAGGCCCATCGGACGCACAAAGCCGAGCCATTCGAGGTGGGCCTGGATGTGAGGGTCGATGATCTTTGCCATAGTTCGGTGGAGGGCCACAAAAGAACACAAAGAACACAAAAGAAAAGAACACAAAGAACACAAAAGAAAAAACACAAAGAACACGAAAGAAAAGAACACAAAGAACACGAAAGAGACGTTACCTATGTGTGTTTTCTTTGTGCTCTCTGTGTTCTTTCGCGGCTAGCATCAATTCGTCTCCGGCCACAGATAGACCAGCCCGACCGGCTCGAACCGGCTGGCCCGCACCTCGTAGAAGGCGCGCACCCGCTGCGGCTCGACAGCCAGATCGTGCTCGAAGGTCTCCAGGCGTTGCTCCCAGGCGCGCCGATCCAGCTCGAACTGACGCTTCTCCTCAGGGCTGTAGTCGAAGGTAAGCTGGACATACTCACTCCGGCTGCGTTCCAGGTGCTCGCGGACCCGCCGCTGCTGCTGCTCAATCGTCGCGCGCAAGTCGGCGGCCTCCTGCTCGCCGCGCTGGCGCAGGCGCTCCACGGCCTCGGCGGCGGCTTCGGCGGCGCGCCGGTCGAGGTGCGGCAACAGATCGGCGATGTCGGCGGCGGCAGTCTGGAGGAGCCGCTGCTGGACGACGCTGTCCGGGGCGGGCTGGGCGGAGCGCGCGAGGGCCTCGTCGAGCACTGCCATGGCGCGGGCCTCGCCGTCACGGCCGTAGGGTGTGAGCGGCCCGCTGCGCTGCGAGGGGTCGAGCCAGCGAGCGGCGACGACCACCAGGTCCTCGTGGAGGCGCTCGGCGCCCTGGCCGTAGAGCGAGAGCCGGCCGATCAGGACCACGCGGGGCACCGCGTCGCTCGCCTGGAAAATGCACGCCCGCGACAGCTCCTCGGTGAAGCCCTGGGCGCGGAAGCGGGCCAGCAGCCGCTGGGCGACGCGATGCTCCAGGTGCAGGTGCACCGTCTCCTCGGTCAGCACGCCGGCATCGGCGAAGACCACCGGGCGGATGGGCGCCTCGCGCCGCCAGTCGGCCAGGCTCTGGTTGACCGGGCGGGGGGCGCGCAGCGTATCGAGCGTCGCGTTCCAGCTCGGGTCGGCGGCTATGCGCTCGTGGAGCGCCGGCACCTGCCAGAGCGCCTGCCCGTGGCGGTCGGCGGCCGGCTGCAGGGGCGGCGCGCCGAGCAGCTCCAGGGCGCAGGAGAGGGCGTTGCGGAAGGACTCGGCGTCAAAGCCGGTCCAGGCGCGGGACTTCTGCAGCAGGTTCTGGCAGCGGGTGATCTGGGCGTTGAGCTCGTCGGCGCGCTCACGGGCCTGCTCCAGCTCTTCGGCCACGCTCTGGCGGCGCGCTGTCTCCAGGTCGGCCTGCTCCAGCTCGCGGGCCAGGGCGGCCGCCTCGCGGTGGCGGATGCCCTGGCGCAGCCGGCGCTCGATAGCGTCGTCGATCACCTTCGAGAGACTGCCAAGCTCGCGCTTGATCGTCTCGGTCTTACGCACCAGTACCTCCAGCACCCGATCCTCGACGCGCTGGGGCAGCACGAAGTAGTGGCAGCGCACCTCCGGCTCGGACTGCAGCTTGCGGTCGATGCGGCCATTGCGCTGCTCAATGCGGCCCGGGTTCCAGGGCAGATCGAAATGGAACAGGTCGGCGCAGTGAGCCTGGAAGTTCAGGCCCTCACGGGCGGCGTCGGTGGCCAGCAGAATGCGCAGCGGGTCGTGGGCGGGGTCGGCGTTGAAGCGGCGCTGGATCTCCCGGCGGCGCGTGCTACTGGTCAGGCCGTCGATCACCTCAATGCGCTCGTCGGCCCGATCGGTGCCCTCGATCGCCTGCGAAAGGATGTTGAACAGGAAACGCTTCGTGCCCTCGCGGTTCTCGGTGAAGATCAGCACTCGGCGATTGTTCCAGCGCGGTGGTGGGCCGGCGGGTGGCTGGCCGAAGGGTGGCAGATCAGGGCAGAGGTTGGCGCGGATCCAGTCGATCAGGTACCGCGCCTTGGCGTCGGGGGCGTAGCGATGCTGCTCGGCGATCTGCTGCATGCGGTCGAGCAGCGCCAGCTCCTGGCGGCGCAGCTCGTCGGCCTGCGCCGAACGCGGCGCCCCCGCCTCACTGGCGGCGGTGATCGCCTCGACCTCGGCGGCCTCGGCGGCCTCGCGCTCCTGCTCGTCCAGCAGGGCGCGCTCATCGTCGGCGTCGGGGGGGCTGATGAACAGCGTCGCGGCCTCCTCGGCGGCGGCCTCGGCATCCTGCCTGGCCCACTGGCGCTCGACGGTTGCGCGGTGGACCTTCAGGCTGCGCGCGAAGGCCTCGATCGAGGAGAGCAGGCGCTGCTGCAACCCGACCGTGAGCAGCCCGGCGGCGGTCTGGGTGCGGCGCGACGCGTCGGCAAAGCGCTGCTCGCGCAGGGTGCGGTACTGGTCGAGCAGGGTTGAGAGCACCAGCTCAGGCGCATCGGCGGGGAGGCCGCCAAGCTCGATGCGCTCCACGCGGCGCAGCGGAAAGCCGCCCTGCACCGCGCGGATATCTTCCTTGAGCCGGCGCACCATCACCTCGTCGAGGGCCTTCTTGCCCCGCACCTTCACCCCGCGGGTGAACCGGATCGGGTCGAGCAACTCAAGCAGCGTCGAGAAGCTATTCGAGTGGCCGTTGTGCGGGGTGGCCGAGAGGAAGAGGCGATGCTCGAAGCGACCGGCCAGGTCACGGATGGCGCGGGTGAAGGCCGACTCGATGCCATAGCGGCCACCGGAGGCCGGCGCGGCGTGGTGGGCCTCGTCGAGCACCAGCAGGCTCCCGGGCAGGAAGGCGCCGAGCCACTCGCGCAGCGGGTCGGCGTAGATCGGATCGACAAGCAGGCGATGGGAGACCAGGAACCGGCTGTGGGTGCGCCAGGGATTGACGCCGAAGCCGCGCTCGCGGCGCATGCGGGTCAGATAGGCCCGATCGAGCAGCACAAACACCAGCCCGAAGCGCTCCTCCAGCTCGGCCTGCCACTGTTCCAGCACCGAGGGCGGCGCCGCGACGACCACGGTCCGCACCTTCTTGCGCAGCAGCAGCTCACGCAGAATCAGGCCGGCCTCGATCGTCTTACCGAGGCCCGTATCGTCGGCGATGAACAGATTGACGCGGGGCAGGCGCAGCGCCTTGCGGAGCGGCTCCATCTGGTAGGCATCGATCTTGATCCCGGCGCGGAACGGCGACTGGAAGAGGGTCGGGTCGGTAGCGGTGACGCGGTTCCAGCGCAGCGTGTGGAGGAAGGCCGCGAAGCGGGCCGGCGGGTCGAAGCCGCGGGCAGCGAGATCGGCCCAGCGCTCCTCCTGCAGGATCTGCCGGTCGAGCTCATAGTCCCAGAGCACCTCCAGCGACTGGCCCTGGGCGTCATCGTCGGCGCAGGAGAGGCGCACCCGGCACGACTGACCGGGAACGGCCGGCGGGATCACCTCATCGACCAGCCAGGTACGGGCGCGCACGTGGACGAGCTGACCAACCGCCGGCGGCGCAGAAGGCAGATCGGAAACGGTCACGGCGAGACTCCTGTGTCCGGCGCCGGCTCCACCGGGCGCTCGACGATCAGCAGGCGGAAGGCCGCCTCGGGGTCAATGCGAGCGATGGCCGCGTAGGCCTGGGCGATGCGCCAGGCGGTGCGGCGCTGCATGCCGCCGCGCCGGCCCGGGTGCAGCTCGGGGTGGAGCAGGCCCATGATCGTCGAGTGGCTCACCCCCGCCTCGCGGGCGAAGGCCCGCTGCGAGTACCCCGCGCGGGCGATCAGGTCCGGGAAATGCTCGGAGAGGTGCAGGCGCGGCGATTTCATCGTGAGGCGGCCCCCAGGAATTAAAACCATTGGGAGGCATTGTAGAGCCACTTACTTACCGGCGCGTTACACGACAACCGCTCGGAGGATGATCAGATTTTCATGATCTGAACGAAGCTGTCATCCATTCTGGGCTTGCCTGCTCTGTGAACGGCCGGATGTGGTGCGCTATCGGAGCAATGTGGAGGTGGCCAATAACCACAACCGGCGGGCGCTCGCTGACGAGCAGGGGCAGGCCAGTCTCCGGTCTGCGCGCCGTGGAGGACGAGCTTTTGAGACCCTCTGCGCCCTCTGCGGCGCCAACGTATTCGGTGGACGTGACCGCTATCGAACCGCCCGGCGTCACGCATTTCCGGTACAATACCAGGGAGGGGACGAATAGAACATCCGAGCCAGCGCTGCTTCCACCCCTTTCGGACGCTCCCGCGAGCGGCTCTGTTTTTTCCGCTCCCACTCGCGGGAGAGATGACCAGAAGTGTCAGTGCATTCTGCCGGACATCCGCCTTTTCTGCGAGGTGTACCATGAGCTTCTTTCGCGATTATCGCGAGCACGCCGGCGCGAACCCGGCGAAGTTCTTCAAATCGACGCTCTTCCAGAGTGAGCGGCTGCTGTTGGGTCTGAATTGCCTGGAGCCGGGTCAGGAGCAGCACGTGCATACCCACGCCGGTCAGGACAAGTTCTACTTCGTCGTTGAGGGAACGGGCAGGTTCACCGTGGGCGATGAGGTGCGCGAGGTTGGGGAGGGTTGGACCATCTGGGCGCCTGCCGAGGCGCCGCACGGCGTGATCAATACCGGTACGCGGCGGCTGGTGCTGCTGGTCGGCATCGCCCCGACCCGGGGAGGTTAGCATGATAGGTTACACTGCCACGGATCGCGCGGGCGCGCCCCCGCCGGGACGCCCGTGCCTGCGCGCGGCGGAGCGCCGATAAGCGCCGCGCGCCCTGGCGCCACCGACCTGCGATCGCGCCTCGTCGCCCTTGCCAGGGCCGGCCCCGCCACGGACGTCGCTGAGCGGGTCCTGGCTCGCTTCCCTGCCGAAGGTGTTCATCGCTCAGGTTTGCGCCATTAGCCACCGCTGCAGTGCGACGGCGATCAGGGTGTCGTACTCGGAGTCGGTGGTAATCCTCCAGCTATACTTGCGCTGGAAGCCCTGCACAACCTCCTCGGGCCAGGGACGAGCGAGCACGGTCGCCTGGCCCTCAACGACCACCGGGGCGCTCCCGCTCTCCAGGGCCAGGGCGACCGCGGGGTTGGCCGCGATGTTCCGTACCTTCACGCTGCCGCCGGCCACGCAGAGGTAGATGCTGCCGCTCATCCAGACAAACCACAGCGGGACCAGGTGCGGCCGGCCCGTGGGCCGCACCGTGGCCAGCCAGATGATTGGCTCAGCTTCGAGGCGGGCGGCGATCCCTACAGACGGATGGTTCATAGCTGCTCCTTGCGAGCCGGTGACTTCCACCTGGACCGGACTCATTCATCAGACGGGCCCAGGGCCGCGCGCCCGGCGGGGGTCAGCGCCACCCGGATCGGGCCGCGATACCCCGTGCAGCCCACGGCGACGCCGCGCTGGCTGATACTCAGCAGGCCCCGCGCGCAGAGGTCGCCGCACACGGCGCGCATCCATGCCATGCGCTCTAACCAGCCGCCGTGGGTAAGGACGCAGCGCGCTGCGTCCCGATGGCATCATCACGCACCCCTCGGGACGCAGCGCGCTGCGTCCCGACGGCATCATCACGCACCAGTAGGGACGCAGCGCGCTGCGTCCCGAGGGGTAGGTCAAAAGGGCGGCCGTAGGTAAGGACGCAGCGCGCTGCGTCCCGAGGGGTACGTCGAAACGGGGGCACGCGCAGAGGTCTCAGAAGGCAACCACTTTGCCAGCCCTGTGCAATCCGAGGGTTTATCCTACGGGCTGGCCTGCGTGGTGT
Source organism: Chloroflexaceae bacterium (assembly GCA_026417815.1). Classification (GTDB taxonomy): domain Bacteria; phylum Chloroflexota; class Chloroflexia; order Chloroflexales; family Chloroflexaceae; genus JACAEO01. The sequence goes on from JAOACN010000629.1 coordinate 7,000, forward strand.
CCATCTGCGCCTCCGGGGGCCAGGGTTGCAGATTGCCGGCCCGGTCGCGGGCCCGCACGCGAAAGGCGAAGTGCTTGCCTTCATCGGGGCCGAACCAGGCCGTGGTCACCTCCACCTCGCGCTTCCAGTCGGTCCAGCCGCCGCGGGGCAGCATGCGCACCTGCACATCGTAGCTGGCGATGCCGCTCAGGTCGTCGGTTCCGCCCCAGGTGATCTGGTAGCCGTTGCCCTTGCGCTGGATGCCTGTCACCTGCGCGGCAGGTGGCGCGCTGTCCTGGCGCAAGGCCCACGCCAGCACGTCGTAGCGCACGGCGCGACGGTCGTCGCCGGTCAGAACGCTCAGTTCCACCCGGGGGACCGAGCCGCCGGCTCCGAAGCCGAAGGTTCCCAGGGCCACCCACGTCCCCCCGCTGGCCTGTTGATCGACCCGCGCCTCACTCACCCCGCCGTCGTGGTAAATGACATAGCGAGCCGATGCGGTTGCCCGTTCCCCGCATTCGGGGATGTAGGCCCGCAGCTCGTAGAATCCCGCTCCTGGGAGCTGGGGGCTCCAGGTCGCCGTGGCGGTTGCCTTCGCAGGGTCGCTGGTCGAGTAGGTCCAGGCATGGACCCCGCCTAGACCACACGCTGCCTCGGACCAGGAGGCGCCGCTCGAGGCGAAGCCCGGGTCGCCGTTATCTACGGTGATGGCGCCCGGTTCTACGGTGACAGGTCTGGGAGGGGGCGGAGCCGGTGGCGGGGCGGGGGCTGGCGCCGGAACCTCGATGGGCACGGCGTTGCCCGGTCCCGGGTCGGCGCCCAGCCAGAGAAAGGTCACGTCCACCCAGTCGTTGCGGGTCATACCCAGATCGTCCCAGAACGTGCCATCGGCGATGTCGATGCCATTAGGGTCCTGAATACGGCGCCCGCGTTCATCGCGGCCGCCGTTGTAGCCGTGTAGCACGGCGGCCTGGGCCATCGGCATGCCTACGGGGAGATCCTTGTAGCGCCGGTTGACGTTCCAGTAGTCGTCGTTGGTGTTCCAGGGGCCAACATCCCAGACCGGCACCACCACCGTGCGGCCCTTGTAGGTCAGGCGCACGCGGAACTTATCGGTACCGCGGGGGGAGAGGACGGTCCAGGAGGGCAGGGCAACGAAGCGATCACGTGGCTGGATGATGTGGCCATTGGCCGTGCGCCGCCCGACCAGACCTTCACGGGTGGCGAAGATGCGGTAGGTGGGAGCAAGGGCCGGTCGCGATTCCTCGGCGGCTGGCCCGGCCTGGGCCTGGGGGGTCAGGGCAGCCATCAGGGCGAAGATGGCGAGGCCGAGAACCCGACGGAGCTGGCCTGCGATCATGCTCTCTCCTGGCCTGAGGTGAGGGTCTGGGAGGGCATAGCCCTCCCAGAAAAGCAATCGGACACCCTGGCTATCCGGATAGGCGCTTATTCCACCGTAAGATTCTTCAGCGATGGCACGGCAGCGAACCAGATCGGCCCGCTATTGAGCGGCAGTTCGCGATCGTAGCGATCGAAAAGCCGCAACTGCGCGAAGCCGGCGCCCTTGCGCCACGTGGCTTCGATCATCCGTCCATCGAGGAACACCCGCGCCGGCCCCTGACCGATCACGTCTTGCTGGATACGCTGTTTGGGATCGCCCGGAATGGGGCGCTCGGGCACTTCGAGCACCACGATGTTCTTGAAGCGCAGTTGCTCGCCGGTGGCGGCATCCACGTGCGGACGCTGCTGGCGGAAGTAGAGGTAGCTGTTCGTGGCCCGGTCATAGCGCCAGCTCACATAGGACTCCTGGTACAGGAAGTAGTAGCTAATGCGCTGGGCGGTGGGTGTTGTAGCGGGCCGGTCGCGCTTGATACGGAAGCCGATCTCGCGCAGATCGGGTTGCTCGGCCCGACGCCCATCAAGGAAGGCGGCGATGCGGGCGCTGGAGGTGTAGAGGTTGTGCGGCGCAAGGCGGTCGGCGCTGCGCACGAAGGCGGCGCTGGCGTCATTGCGCAGCGCGTCCATATCCACAATTTCCACTGAGGTAGCGGCCATGGTCAGCGCATCAGGGGCGCCGCCGGCGTGCACATACACCCCGCGCAGCCCCCTGGCCCATTCGACAAAATAGGCGCGGGCGCTGCGCACCGGTCCGATGGTCGCCAGTTCGGGCGTAATGCCGGGGAAATAGACCGCCATGTAGCGGGTGATGCCGTACTCGGCGAGGGCCTCGAAAACGATCGCAGCCTTGTTGAGGCCGGTCTGGGGATAGGCCTTCGGGTGATTGTCAATCATCACCGTGTAGGGCCGGCTGGTCACGCTGCCACGCGGGATGGACACCTCTGCGGCGCTACGGGGCGGCAGGGTACGCGCGGCAAGGGGCGTTCCGCTGGTCAGGAGAACAAGCGCCAGCGCAATCAACAGGGAAGCGCGGTACGTGGTTCTGAGCATGCCGTGATTGTCCTTCCGCATCCGTGGCGGCGTGGAAAAACAGGAACATTTTAGCATAAGACAGGACTCGCGCTGCGCGGGTCGTCGTCAGCGATCGGGCTTGTGCACGGTCCGTGGTGCAGGCCCCGAGCCCCGGTTTTTCGGTTCTGACGGCTGCGCCGCCAGAACCACCGAAAACCGGACGTGTTCAGCGTTGGGGTATCCCCGCAGAGCTGGGAGCGAAGGCGTCCCGCCCTCGTCAGGATTTCGAGGGCAAGCTGCCCTCGCTCCCAGGAGAAGTGTGAACACATACTGAAAACCAACCTGTGGGACGGCTACGCTGCCCCGCACCCCGCCGGGGAAGGCAGATGTTGCATCGGCCATGCCGCGGGCGAAACAGAGGTTGCGAGGAGGTTCCGTCTCGCCGCAACCTCCCCATCGAGACACAGGCGCGACGTATGGCTACTTCCTGCTTCAGAAAATGAGACGAGTTTGTCAGCAGGTTGTAAGTTCTCTGTCATCCTCTCGTTACTTACGACTTTCATTCGCATAGGGGGCGAGGAGTAGTCTGGCGGTAGGCAATAACTGCGCGTCGTGCGCCAATGACCGTGATCTTCACCCCCCGAGTGAAAGGCGCGGCGTCTGGAGGTGAACCACCAGCACAGACACAGCCTCACATGCGTCGGCGATCTCATTTCAGCAGAGGAGAACAGCTATGCTCAAACGACAGCAATCTGTTGTGCGGATCGTGCTTGCTTGCTTTGTTGCCGCTCTGGCGCTGCTGATCGGTTTGTGGAGCTGGCGGAGCGCCGCCAGTTCAGCCAGTCTGATCGCCACCCCCGCCACGCCGCGGCAAAACGACACCGTGACCCTGATCGGCGCCGGTTTTTCGCCCGGTGAGACGGTGTCCATCTGGATCACCTATCCCGATTTCTCGGTCTTCGGTGTTGCCGAAGTCGTCACCAATGGCGATGGCGCCTTCAACTTCCCCTACGTGCCCGACTTCCTGGGCGCAACGTTCACGCCGGTTGGCCGCTACACCTACACCGCCTTCGGGCAGAGCAGCGGCCGCGAAGTCTACGCCTCGATCGAGGTTGGTATCGGCCAGGCGCCTGGTCCATCCCCGAATGTAACGCTGAGCGTGCATCCGGCGGGGGATCGCCAGGGTCGCACCTTCATCTTCCGCGGCAGTGGTTACCGCACTAACGAGCCGGTGGCGATCTGGCTGCGCTACCCCGATGCGACCGTGGAGGACCTGGGGCGAACCCAGGCCGGCCCGAGCGGGCAGATCGAGTATGTGCTCCAGGTGACCGGCGCGCCGGTGGGCCGCTACGCCCTGACGGCCCGTGGTGTGGACAGCGGCGCCAATGGCATTGCCGAGTTTGACGTGAAGGTCGCCGACCTGACCGTGCCTTCGGGCCGCGCGAATCTGCGGATCGAGTCCTCGCCCGATAACCAGCGCAGCTTTGCGGTCTTCAGTGGTTGGGGCTTCCAGCCGGACGAAATCGTGACGATCTGGGTCACCCTGCCGGATGCTTCCACACTCTGGATCGGGGATGTGGTTGTCGACGCGGGCGGCGCCTTCGTAGCGACGCTCTACCTGAGCGAGCAGGAGCCGGTCGGTCTGCGCACCTACACGGCCTTTGGCAACACTAGCCGCCTACGGGCAATCGCGGAGTACCGGCTCGTGCCCGGCGGCGGACCTGGCACCACGCCGGTCGTCACTCCTCAACCGGATAGCGTCTGTGGCGGGGCCGGGTGCCTCTGAGGACCGTTAGCCTGACAGTTGGAAGGTCGGGGCGGCGTAGCCTCCCCCTAACCACCATTGTGCGGCGCCGCCCGCCCGCCGGGCGGGTCGGGGGTAGTACGGCTGGCGGAATATCGGGAAACCAGGTTTCCCCTCGCCCCTGTCTGTAGGGGGTTACCCATCACCGATCTCAAACGTCTCGGGCGGCGGCACCGGCAATTCGCTCAACCCGGCCGAGATCGCCGCTTCCAGACGGCGCTTCAGGTCCCAGAGATGTTCCAGCTCTTCGTTGATCACGCTGAGGCGCGGGTGCTCGAACTCATCCACGTGGCTATCTTCGTAGATGATCCGGCGTTCCTCTTCCAGGGCCTCGATTTTTGCGTTAATCTCGGCGAGGCGGCTCTTCAAATCGGCCATCAGGCTCCTCCTCATTGATCCACGAGCCCGGTTCTTCGCCCCATCTTAACACGCTTCACGCCGGGGAACAATCACGTTTCTCTGCGCGGCAGGGCTACTGCAACGTCGTTGGGGCGAGCCTCGAACCCCACATGGTTCTGGCGGCGCAGCCGCCAGAACCAACGAAACATGACCGTATCGGGCGGTGTAGCCGCCCCTACCCCCGCCAGAGGCGGACGTTGTGTCGGTCCTGCTTTGCGCGGCTGTGCCGCGTATGAAAACGGATGTTTCCGGGAAGGCGAGGCTCTCCCGGCCCCTTCCCGCGCCTGGCGGCGCCGCGTCACCACAGGAGGTGTTTCTGGGAGGGCGTGGTTCTTCTCGGTACGTGTTCAGCGTTGGGGTAACCCCGCAGACCTGGGAGCGAGGGCGTCCCGCCCTCACTCCCAGGAGAGGTGTGAACACGTACCCTTCTCGGTTGCTACCGCTCCGCCGCGTCCACCAGGTGGGCGCCAAGCACTCGCAGCAGGTCGGCGACAGCCACGCCCAGCATGACCCCCCGCTGGCCGGCGTTGACGTAGATGCGCTCATGGGCCGTCGCCGAGCGATCCAGGTAGCATGGCCAGCGTCTGGGGACAAGGGCCAGGGCGCCGATGCCGCCGATCTTCAGCCCGGTGAGGCGCTCGGTCTCTGCTCGGGGCAGCAGTTCGAGACGCTTCTGGCCAAGCGCGGCCGCGCAACGTTTCAGATCGAGCTGGCGATCGGCTGGAAGCATGACCAGCACGGGCCGCCCGTGGCTGGCCCCGCCGAGCACCAGGGTTTTGTAGACCTGGCCAGGCGGCAGGCCGATGCGGCGGGCAACCTCCTCGGCGTTCGGCGGGTCGTCAGGATCGTAGACGTAGGTGTGGGTCGTGTAGGCGACCTGGTGACGCTCAAGCAGACGTTGGGAGTTGAGTTTGCTCATGGTCTTTGATAGGCGCCGGGGAGACGTCTCCCGGCGGGCAGGGGTGCGGGGAAACCTGGTTTCCCTGCGCCCCTGCGGTTTCGCCGCGCAACAAAAAGGGTCTTCCCGGAAGGTCGCGGCCTTCCCAAACCTCGTTTCCCCTCAACGTAACACCAGCCGGCGCAGCGCCTCCGCTACTCCGCCCTCGGCGCACGTGCCGGTAAGCTCGCGCGCCCGGGCGCGCACGGCCGCGGGGGCGTCGGCCATGGCCACGCTCATGCCGGCCACCGCGAACATGCTCAGGTCGTTCTCGCCATCGCCGATCGCCAGTACTTCCTCGCGGGTCACCCCGTAGCGCGCCATCAGTTCACTCAACGCCTCGCCCTTGCTTACCCCCGGCGGCACGAACTCGAAGAAGGCCGCGCCGCTGCGGATCGTCGCCACGCGCGCTCCGGCGGCCGCGGCCAGTTCCTGGTCGAGCGCCCCGGCATGGAGAAAGGCCAGCACCTTGAGCGGATCGGGCACGTCGCGTAGCTCCGCGGGCGCGCAAAAGACCGCGGGCGCCTCGCCGTAGGTCCCGAGCAGGTCCAGGTGCGGCATGCCGGGCACGGCGTAGATCCCCGCGGGGCCATAGACAACGTGGGCGATGCCGCGGGCGTTGAGCAGGTCGAGCGCCAGGGCCAACTGTTCGGTGGTGAGGGTCGCGCGAACCGTGAAGCGCCCGGCCTCCGGATCGGCCATCACCGAGCCATTGAGGGTGATGAGCGGCGGCCGCAGCCCCAGGGCCCGGGCGTAGGGCGCGGCGGAGACGAAGCTGCGCCCGGTGGCGAGCACCACGCGCGCGCCGAGGGCCTCGCAGGCGGCGATGACCTCCGCGCTGCCCGGCCCCGGGCGGTGCGCGGCGTCGATCAGCGTGCCGTCGAGGTCAACGGCGATGAGCCGGTAAGGCATACGCCTCCTCATCAACGCTCCGGTACCAGCAGCGTTGCCTCCAGCGAGGCCCTGTAGCGTTCGCGATTGCCCACGATGCCAATCTGGCGCGGCTCGCCTCCGTGGGCGTACACCAGACTGCCGGGCGCGATCTGGGCGTCGCACTGGCAGTCCTGGCGCGCCAGGGCCAGGAAGGCGGCTTCGAAGGCCCTGTCCACCGCGTCGCGGGTGGCGCCGTAGGGTACCTCAATCTCCAGATCGCCCACACTGAAGGGCCGTGCCACCAGCACCTGCGGCGTGGCCGTGGGCCCCGCGGCGGGCATCAGCCCGGGGAAGCGTATCAGCAGGAAGATCCCGGCGGCGCCGGCCAGCAGCAGCGCCGCCAATCCCAGGAGCCAGGGGAAACGCGAGCGTCGCCTCGTCGCCGTCGCGGGCGGGGGAGGGGTGGGCGCGGGGGCCGGAGC
>JAOACN010000652.1 GCA_026417815.1 Chloroflexaceae bacterium
TGTGTATAAGAGACAGCTCCCACACCCTTCCCTTCGGCACGGCCACGCTGACCCAGGGCGAAGGGATCGGGGAGACCAGGATTCACCACCAGAGATCCGGCGGATGTTGCTCAGCCAGCTTTGTGGGAGAATTAACAAACATCTAATAGAGGATTAATCAGGCTCTAACCTGGATGGCCTATACTGCCCGTGGCTTATGTGGGACGCACGATTTGCGGTGGTCGTCGCCCAGGATAGCCAATCCTCCACTAACTCACACCGCCTCCCTTCTCCCCCACGGCTGCTCATAATGAGCAGCCGTTGCCGCTTTTTGCGAGGGCCGCGCCTTCCCGGACCCTCTCCTCAGGCAGGGGCATGGGAAAACCAGGTGTCCCCACATCCCTCCAACCGCTAGCGGGCGGGCGAGGCCACGACGATCATGCGCGGGCTGTTGCTCTCGTACTCGGCCAGGTCGTAGGAACCGTACACTGCGCGGGTCATAAAGCCGGCGCGGGCGAGGAGGTGTTCGATCTCGAAGCGGTAGAACCAGCGCAGGACGAAGCGCGTCGTGCGGCGGGTAACGCATCCCTCGGCATCGGTTTCGTCGTAGAGAAAGGTCACGCGGCTGATCTGCGCCGCGGCATCGCTGTCAATGGCCACGAACTTCTGCACGTGCCGCCCGTCGAGTTGGTACTCGCGTTCCAGCACCAGGCGGTTATCCTCGCGGAGGATCTCGGCGGGATTGGGGTTGAACAGATCCAGGATCAGCACCCCCTGTCGCTGCAAGGCCCCCCGAACATTGGTCAGACAGGCCAGTTGATCGCGAACGGTTTCGAGGTGCATGAAGGAATTGACGGCGACAAAGGCCAGGCCGAAGGCCCTGGCGGGCAGGTTGACATCGCGCACATCACCCTCCACGAGCGTGATCCGGTCGCCCAGGCCGGCCTCTTCCACGTGGGCGCGAGCCACGGCCAGCATCGCCGGCGAGCTATCAACGCCCGTGATGGTAAAGCCCGCCTCGGCCAGAGGGAGCAGCAGGCGCCCCGTGCCGCACATCAACTCGAGCAACGGACCATCGGCGCGACGGGCCATCTCGCGGAGAAAGGGCAGATCCTCGTGGTGATCGCGGAGATCAGCGTCGTAGTAACGGGCCAGAACGTCATACGCATTCATAGGTGATGCCCGATGGTTGTATTCAGGGCGACGTAGAGCCTATCCGGATACCGCCCTGGGGAGGGGCTGCGAGAACTGCGCCCTCCCAGGAACCCTCCTTCCTCGTTCGTCTTGAGGAGCGTCGGGGCGAAACTATTTCGCCCCGTCAGGGCCCCCCAATGTAGCGCAACCCTCCGGCTTGCGCGCAGGGTTCGGGAGGGCGTGGCGCTCCCGGAGCGTAATCGGACAAGCCGGTAATCAGGACAGGCGCTCAGGGCAACGCACCGGACAGGAGAAGGACGAGCAGGGTCAGCGCCCCCAGGATCACCAGACCAGCAATTCCCGCGGCGAAAATACGCGGATCGATGATTGGCTCGAAACGGGGCGGTTTGGGCAGGTGTTCCTGCCCGCTGGGCAGGCGGGCGCGGGGGAGATTACTGGCTGGAGTCGTAGGGGGCCAGGGTGACGAGGCAGGTTTCGGCGGCGCCGATGGCTGCGGAGGCAGGGGCAGGGACGACGGCATGCCGGGCTGGCCCGAATTGCCGGATCGACCCGCGGCGCGGACCAGCGAACTGCCGATACTCACCACCACCGCGAGAACGGTAAAGGCGATGATCAGCATTGGCACGGTGATCGTGATACCGGTGACCTGGGTGAGCCAGTTGGCGACCGGGGGCAGAAACCGGAAACCGAAGATCAGCAAGAAGAAGATCAGCCAGCCGATCCAGCCGCCGCCTCGTTCGCTGCGCTGCATAGCGTTCCTCCGCAGAGCCATCGCAACCGCCGGAATTGCGAACCTCGTCCGGGTCAGGTACGTCTTCATTATTTTAGCATGTTGGATGTGGAGCAACCAGGTGCTGGCAGAGTTGATGCACAATCCACCTCCAGCGAGGGGCAGGGGCGGCTACGCCGCCCATGTTCGTTGGTGCGAAAATCTGGCGCCCCGGGCTGGCCCCGGAGACGTCTTATCAGACGGTCATACGCCTGGCGCACACCGCCGCGATGAAAACCGGCCCCCGTACGGCCGCAGCGCGCTGCGGCCCTCCCCACCTATTCTCACCTCAGCAC
>JAOACN010000705.1 GCA_026417815.1 Chloroflexaceae bacterium
CTGCCCTGGGTGGGCCAGAGCGGCGCGCTGCTCGGCGGCGCCGATCGCCACGATGGGCGGGGCTTCTACGGGGCGGCCGAGCCGCGCCTGGGCCAGCCGCTCAGCCAGCCACTGCCGCCGCCCGACCTGATCATCCAGGACGAGCTGCACCTGATCACCGGCCCCCTCGGCACGATGGCCGGCCTCTACGAGACCGCGATCGACGCCCTCTGCACCCGCGTGATCGACGGCCGGCATGTCGGCCCGAAGATCATCGCCTCGACCGCCACCGTGCGCCGCGCGCAGGACCAGATCCTGGCGCTCTTCGGCCGCGCCCCGACCCACATCTTCCCGCCGCCCGGCCCGGATCGCCGCGACTCGTTCTTCGCCCGCACGGCGCCGAGTGACGAAACACCGGCTCGCCAGTACATCGGCGTTGCCGCCCAGGGCCGCAGCCCGAAGGTGATGATGCGCAAGGCCTGACTGGCAGTGATGGCGGCGGCGCAGCGCGCGTACCTCGAAGCCGGCGGTGAGCACAACACGGACAACCCTGCCGATCCCTACATGACCGTGCTCGGCTACTTCAACAACCTGCGCGAGTTAGGCGGCGCCCGGCGCATCCTCGAAGAAGAGGTGCAAAACACGATCAAGAGCTACGGCGCCCGCAAGCGCGTCAACGAGACCGCCGGCCTCTTCGCCGACCGCACTCGCTTCAGTGAAGTGCTGGAACTGACCTCGCGGGTCTCGACCGACCAGGTCGCCGAGGCCCGCCGCCGGTTGGAGGCGCCCTTCCACCAGGTGAACGACCGGGTGGACTGCGCCCTGGCGACCAATATGATCTCGGTCGGTCTCGACATCCCGCGCCTGGGCCTGATGCTGGTGATCGGGCAGCCCATGCTCACCGCCGAGTACATCCAGGCCACCAGCCGGGTTGGCCGCGACGACAGCAGGCCGGGGCTGGTGGTCACCCTGCTCAACTTCCACAAGCCGCGCGACCGCTCGCACTACGAACGCTTCCGCCACTATCACGAGAGCTTCTACCGCTCGGTGGAGGCGAGCAGCGTCACGCCCTTCTCGGCCCGCGCCCTTGACCGGGGCTTCGTCGGGGCAATGGTGGCCCTCGCCCGCCACGCCGAGCCACAGCTCAGTCCGCCGCGGGGCGTCGAGCAGATCGCCCAGGTCCGCGCGGCGTTGGAGCGCCACCTGATCACCGTGTTCCGCGAGCGGGTCAACTGCCAGGACTTCGCCGACGCCCACGAGCGCGACGAGCGTCTGCTTGCCGTCCAGAACCGCATCGTCGATCTGCTCGACGCCTGGCAGACGATCGTCCACGACTACCAGCAGGCGAGCGTGGCGGTGCAGTACCAGCTCTACGAGGGCAGCCGCAGCGCAAAGCCGCTGCTGCACGACACCCTGGAGCAGCAGTTTGCGTCCGACCACGAGCGCAAATTCCGCGCCAGCCGCTCGCTGCGCGATGTGGAGCCGGATGTCAACCTGTATCTGCGCGACCTGAACAACCGTCCGGTGGAGGAGTGATATGAAAAAACCTCATGGCCAACTCCGTCGCGGACAACTCCTGACCACTTACGGCCCGGGGGCGCTCTTCGACCTGCCGCGCCACTCGGCGATCGTCGGTGGGCTGGACGCCTGGCCGAAGCCGGGTGAGCTCGAGGAGATCGTCGAGCCGCGCCTTTCACGCAAGATCCAGCAGATCACCGGCGTGGTGCTGCCGAAGCTCTACGCGCCGCCCGCCGCCGCCGACACCCCCGGCGGAACGCCGCTCGGCATCGGGGTCTACCGCTTCCCCGAGTGGTTCGTGGTGCAGGAGGAGAGCACGCCCGGCGCCCGCAGCAGTCGCTCGCGGCGCCTGGTGCAGCGCCTGGCCCTGGACCAGCGCAGCCGCTTCGAGGGCAGGCCGGTGGTCGCCACGCGCTTCGTGGCGGCCTGCTCCCACGGCCATGTCGACGATATCAACTGGCGCTCCTTCGTCCACCGCGGCGGCTCCGACTGTCGCCGCCAGCTCTGGCTGGACGAGTTGGGCACGAGTGGCGACCTCGCCGACCTGGTTGTGCGCTGCGAGTGTGGCAAGCAGCGCAGCATGATCGAGGCGTCGAACCGCGACGCGCGCCCCCTCGGCATGTGCAGGGGACGGCGGCCCTGGCTAGGGCCAGACAGCGACGAAGCCTGTGGCGAGCCGTTACGCCTGCTCATCCGCACCGCCTCCAACGCCTACTTCCCCCAGGTGCTCACGGTGCTCTCGCTGCCCGAGCGCGACAGCGGCATCGATGCCGTGGTGCAGGAACTGTGGGACGATCTCGGCGCGGTGGAGGATGCGGGCGACCTGAAGGTGTTCAAGAAGAAGCCGGCCGTTGCCCAGAAGCTGAGCGCGTACACCGACGACGAGATCCTCGCCGCCATCGCCCGCAAGCAGAGCGGGGCGATCCAGCCGGAGAAGCCGCTGAAGCAGGTCGAACTGGACGCCATCCTGGCCGTCCCGCAGGGCTACGGCGACGATGTGCCGCTGAACGAGGACTTCCACGCCCGCCGGCTGCCGGATCACGCCTGGCGGCGCGGCGCGGTCAGCGACGGTATCGCGGCGGTCTACCAGTTGCACCGGCTGCGCGAAGTGATGGCCCTGGTGGGCTTCACCCGCTTCGAGGCAATCACCCCCGACATCAACGGCGAGTACGACCAGGAGGTCGAGCGAGCGGCGATCGCGATCGAGCCAGGCTGGTTTCCCGCGGTGGAGAACCGCGGCGAGGGCATCTTCATCCAGTTGCGGACGCAAGCGGTGGACGCCTGGATGCAGCGCCCGGCGGTGCGGCAACGGCTGGAAGCGCTCTTCAGGGGTCACGAGCAGTGGCAGACCCGGCGCAAGACCCAGCACCTCTTCCCGGGTGGTCCCTACATCCTGCTCCACACGCTCTCGCACATGCTGCTCCAGTCGTTGGCGCTGCGCTGCGGCTACCCAATGAGCGCGATCCGCGAGCGGATCTATGCCGACCCGCAGGATGGCCGGTACGGCATCCTGCTTTACACCGGCAGCCCCGACTCGGGCGGCACGCTTGGCGGGCTGGTACAGCAGGCCCGCGCGATCGAGGATCATCTCGACCAGGCGCTGCGCACCGGCATGCTCTGCTCCAACGACCCGATCTGCGCCCAGCACACCCCCGACGATCGCCTGGAGGGCCGCTGGCTGCTCGGCGCAGCCTGCCACGGCTGCACGCTGGTCGGCGAGTCCTCCTGCGAGATGCGCAACGACTACCTCGACCGGGCGCTGGTTGTCCCGGTGCCTGGCCTGGAGGACGCGGCCTTCTTCACGAACGCATCAACCGGCACGGCCACCCTATGAACGACCTGCTGATCGACCTCCCATCGAACATCCGCACAAAGCTGATCGCGGCGCTGGAGAGCGGCTACCTCGACCTCCAGACGACCGCCACCCGGCTGCGGGCGGCGCTGGGGCGGATCGAGCAGGCCGAGGAGCTCGCCGGCGCACTCGGCGAGCTGCACGCGCTCGGCATGAGCCCGCGGGGAGCGGCGGCGGCCTTGCGGGCCATCGACCGCGCGGCGGCCCGGCAGCGCAAGCCGGACCTGGTGCTCTCGGGCCTGCAGGTGCCAGGCATCTTCGCCCGCGACACACGCATGGTCTTCGACGAACTGCTCGGCACCGCCGAACGCAGCGTCTGGCTGAGCAGCTTCGTCTACCACAACGGGCCGGACGTCTTCGGCACCATCGCGCAGCGCATGGAGCAGCGGCCGGAGCTAGACGTCAACCTGCTGATCAACATCCAGCGCAGGTGGGGTGACACGACCAGCAGCGCGCAACTGGTGCGCGCCTTCGCCACAACCTTCTGGAAGAAAGCGTGGCCGGGAACGCGGCGCCCGCGGGTCTACTACGACCCGCGCTCGGTTGAGCTTGACCTGCCCGGCGCCGCGGCGAGCGGGCGGGCCGTGCTGCACGCCAAAGCGGTCGTCGTCGACGACGAGGCGCTCTTCATCACCTCGGCCAACCTGACCGAAGCCGCCAGCGAGCGCAACGTCGAGATCGGCGTGCTGCTGCGCGATCGCAGCATGGCCCTGAGCGTCGTCGCCTATTTCCAGCGCCTGATCGACGGCGCGTACCTGCGGTTGCTGCCGGAATGAGGCGGGCCTTGCGCACGATGAGGACAGTCCATGCCCATCCCCGACTTCCAGAACCTGATGCTGCCGATGCTACGGATCGCCGCCGACGGCGCGGAGCACCGCCTCAGCGACGCAATCGAGGCCCTGGCGCAGCAATTCGACCTCACTGAGGCCGAGCGGGCCGAACTGCTGCCCAGCGGCGTCCAGCCCAAGTTCGACAACCGCGTTGGCTGGGCGCGCACGCACCTGGGCAAGGCCCTGCTGCTGGAGAGCCCGAAACGGGGCTGGTTCCGCATTACCGA
>JAOACN010000293.1 GCA_026417815.1 Chloroflexaceae bacterium
GCACCAGCAGCATGTCGGCGTGACCGTGGTAGCAGCCGGTGAACTTGACGATCTTGTCGCGGCGGGTGTAGGCCCGCGCCAGGCGCAGGGCGCTCATGGTCGCCTCGGTGCCCGAGTTGACGAAGCGCACCTGGTCGATTCCAGGCATCAGTTCCACCACGCGGCGGGCCAGGGCCGTCTCCAGTTCGGTGGGCGCGCCGAAGCTGGAGCCGCGCGCCCCCTGGGCCTGTACGGCCTCGACCACCGCCGGGTGGGCGTGGCCGAGGAGCAGCGGCCCCCAGGAGAGCACGTAGTCAATATAGGCATTGCCGTCGGCGTCCCAGATATAGGCCCCCTGGCCGCGTTCGATAAACAGCGGTGTGCCGCCGACGCCGCGAAAGGCGCGTACCGGCGAGTTGACCCCGCCGGGGATCAGCCGGACCGCCTCGGCGTAGAGTTCTTTCGAGCGGGCGTAGCGATCGCTCATGGTTCACTCCGTGGCTTTTGGAGCCTGTCAGCATAACTCCTGCGGGAGGGTGGGGAAACCCGGTTTCCCCACCCCCTGCCTGAGAGGAGGGCCGGCGGGGATTGCGGAGGCCGCAGGCCCCCAGGATTTCCCCTTCTGGAGGGGCGCAGGGAAGCCGCGCCCCTCTCCTGCCGGGAGAGGTCCAGGCTTCACACGCGATACCCCTGGACGAACTCAACCAGGCGGCGCACGTTGTCCTCGGGGGTTTCGGTGAGGATGCCGTGGCCGAGGTTGAAGATGTGGCCGGGTCGCCCGGCGGCCTGGTCGAGGATGGCCCGCGCGCGGCGCTCGATCTCGGGCCAGGGGCCATGGAGCGCCAGGGGGTCCAGGTTCCCCTGCACGGCCACGCCAGGGCCGAGCCGGGCCCAGCCATCGTCGAGGCGGATGCGCCAGTCGAGGCCGATGACCTCGGCCCCGGTCTCGGGCAGCAGGGGCAGCATGCCATTCAGATCGGTGCCGAAGTAGACCACCGGAGGGGCCTGGCCGGGAGCAAAGGCGGCGCGGAACTGACTGATGGCCCGCTGGAGGTGTGGCAGCACATACTCGCGGAAATCGTCGGGGGCCAGGGCGCCGGCCCAGGAGTCGAAGATCTGCACCACATCGGCGCCGGCGCGGGCCTGGGCCACCAGGTAGTCGGCCACCAGACGGGTCAGTTTCTCCATCAGCAGGTTCCAGCTTGCCGGGTCGCTGTACATGAGCACCTTGGTGCGGCGGTACTCGCGGCTGCCCCCGCCCTCGATGGCGTAACTGGCCAGGGTAAACGGGGCCCCGCTGAAGCCGTAGAGGGCGGTGCCGGGGGGCAGGGCCCGCTTCACCAGGCGCAGCGCCTCCAGGGTGTAGCCCGAGGCCTCCTCGGCGACGTAGGGCCGCAGCGCCTCGATATCGGCGCGGCCGCGGATGGGGTTGTGGATGACCGGCCCCTCGCCTTTCTCGAAGGTAAGCTGAATGCCGATGCCCTCCAGCGGCGGCAGAATATCGGCGAAGATGATCGCCGCGTCCATGTGGAAGGCCTCGATCGGCTGGAGGGTCACCTCGGCGGCCACCTCGGGCCGTTTGACCATTTCGAGGAACCCGTGGCGCTCGCGCACGGCCCGGTACACGGACATGTAGCGACCCGCCTGGCGCATCAGCCAGATGGGCGTGCGGTCGGTCGGTTCGCGCCGGCAGGCGGCCAGAATACGGTTGGTCATGGGGGTCTCCTTACCCGCGGAGCCAGCGCGCGGCATCTCTGGCCCAGTAGGTGATGATCAGATCGGCGCCGGCGCGGGCGATCGCGGTCAGCGACTCGAGGGCGACGCGCCGCTCATCGATCCAGCCCTTCTCGGCGGCGGCCTTGACCATGCTGTACTCGCCGCTCACCTGGTAGGCGGCCAGGGGCAACTCAAAGCGGTCGCGCACCTGGCGGATGATGTCGAGATAGGCCAGGGCCGGTTTGACCATCAGCAGATCGGCGCCCTCTTCGACATCGAGGGCCACTTCGCGCATGGCCTCGCGGCGGTTGGCCGGGTCCATCTGGTACTCGCTGCGATCGCCAAAGCCGGGAGGGCTTTCGGCGGCATCACGGAAGGGGCCATAGAAGCTCGAGGCGAACTTGGCGGCGTAACTCATGATCGCCGTCTCGTGCAGGCCGGCCAGATCCAGGGCGGTGCGGATGCGGGCCACCATGCCGTCAATCATGCCCGAGGGGGCGATGATGTCGGCCCCCGCCTGCGCGTGCACCACTGCGGCCTTGCCAAGGATCTCCAGGGTGGGGTCGTTGAGCAGGTACCCCTCGGCCAGACGTTCGTTGTAATACTTGCTCCGAGGAACGTTAATGATCCCGCAGTGACCATGATCCGTATATTCACAGCAACACATATCCGAGATGACGATCAACTCCGGAACCGCGCGCTTGATCGCGGCGGCGGCCTGGGGCACGATGCCATCGGGGTCGAAGTTCTCGCTGCCCAGGGCGTCTTTATGGGCGGGGATGCCGAAGAGCAGCACGGCGGGGATGCCCAGTTCGGCCAGCGCCTCGGCCTCGCGCACGGCCATATCTACGGAGAGTTGCGCATGGCCGGGCATGGAAGCGATGGGCCGCACGACCCCGCTGCCGTGGCGGATGAACAGCGGCGCGATCAACTGGTCAACGCGCGGCGCCGTCTCGCGCACCATGCGCCGCAACGTGGCCGTGCGGCGCAACCGCCGCGGCCGAACGGTAGGAAACCCAGACATGCGCGTTCCTCCTTTGTGTCGTCGAGAGGCGCCTCCAGGGCGCCTCTCGACATCCCTCTACCATTCGGTGGGGATGTGGGGAAACCAGGTTTCCCCACATCCATGCAACCGCCTGAGGGGCCTGTGGGGAGGCCAGGTCTCCCCTTACCCCTTCAAACGGTAATGCGCCACCAGCGCCTCGAGCAGACCGGCTTCGGTCGAGACGGCGGCCACCACGGCGGGCGACAGGCCCAGTTCGCGGCAGGTTTCGGCCGTCGAGGGGCCAATACAGGCCACCAGGCAGCGCCGCGCGGCCTCCAGGCCCGCGGCGCCCACCTGCTGGGCGAAGTAGCGCGCGGTGGAGCCACTGGTGAAGAGCAGCACATCAATCGCGCCCTCGCGGAGCCAGGCCGCCAGTTCCTCGCCGCCGGGGGCCGGCACGGTGCGGTAGGCTACCACCCGGTCCACCAGGGCGCCAGCGGCGCGCAGGCGCTCCTCCAGTTCCGGGCGGGCAATGTCGGCATTGGGCAGCAGCACGCGCCGGCCCGCCGGGTCGCCCATGGCGGCGACCAGTTCGGAGCCAAGGAAACGCTCGGGTACGGCCGCGGGTTCGGCGCCCAGCAGTTCACGGCAGGCGGCGGCGGTGGCGGGGCCAACCGCGCCGATCTTCAGCGACACGCGATGGGCCAGCAGCGGCGCCCGCTCGCCCAGGGCCCGGGCCACCACTTCGACCGCGGTGACGCTCGTCAGCAGCAGCCACTCGTACATCCCCGCCTCCAGCCGGCTCATGGCTTCGGCCAGGGGCGCTGGGTCCTCGGGCGGGGCGTAAGCGATCGTCGGGCGCAGCAGGGGCGTGGCGCCCAGGGCCGTCAGGCGGGCCGCCAGTTCATCGCCGCGCCCGGCGGCGCGGGGCACCAGCACCCGCAGCCCGGCCAGGGGCAGGTGGTCGGATTGTGGGCGTTGCGTGTCAGACATGTGTGGCTCCGCCGGGGAGCGTGGAAATGTGGAGGTGTGGAGGTGTGGAGGTGTGGAGG
>JAOACN010000715.1 GCA_026417815.1 Chloroflexaceae bacterium
GTCTCAAACACCCCTGCCCCCGTCGTCGGGACGGCTTCGATACGCGGCCAGTTCATCCGGGACAGACCGAGGTAATGATCGATCGTCTGAACCGGAACCAGAACGCCCTCGGGCAGGTCGCGCTTATTGTACTGCACCACGATCGGAAACTCAGAAAACTTCTTGTTCTGCCGGGTCACATTCTGCGCCAGTTCACGGAGACTGTTGACGTTCTCCTGCATCTTCTTCTTATGGGAGTCGGCGACAAACACCACTCCATCGGCGCCATTGAGCACGGCCACCCGCGTGCGCTCGTACAACACCTGACCGGGCACGGTATACAGATGGAAGCGGGTCTGGAACCCGCGGACCTTGCCGAGATCGAGGGGCAAGAAGTCGAAAAACAGGGTTCGCTCGGTTTCCGTGGCGATCGACAGCAGGTCACCCTTGATCTCTTTTGGCACCTGGCTGTGAATGTACTGCAGATTGGTCGTCTTCCCGCACATGCCGGGACCGTAGTAGACAATCTTGCAGTGTATTTCGCGTGCCGCAACGTTGATTAGCGCCATAGGTTCGCTCGCATGCCTGTTGAATGGGAGTACGGCGGTGCGCCCCGCGACAGCGGCAGCCGCCGTCCGGGGCGGCGCCTCGCGGGTGGCGACAACTGCCGCCGGTCAGTCGCGGAACAGCAGGTCAATCGTATCTTCCATCGAGGTGCGGAACGACGAGCCGAGCACCTCGTCACGGGCCTTATGCTGTTGCCGAACGCGCTCAAGCACCGCCGCCAGTTCATCGGTGGCCTTTTTCGTCAACACCTTGACCAGACCGATATGGGTGCCCTTATTGAAAATGATGCACAGGATCCACTGCTCTTCAATCAGAGCGATAAAAATGTTCTCGCGCACACCCTGTTGAAAGGTGTTCCGAAAATCCCGTTCGCGCAGCAGCTTGGCAACCTCACGAGATGAAGCAAAGACACCCGCGATCAGCGCACCCAGAGCAGTGATGTCCTGCCGATCAGCGTCGCCCTTGGAGGAGATCACCTGGCCACTCTTATCGAGGAGCAGGGCATAGTCACTGGAGGTGTCTTCAACCAGCCGGCCGAGACACTCCTCTATCTGGACCAACTCCTCTGAAGGAACGATGATACTTGTCAGCTGTGGATCCATCGCGGCCTACCTTATTGAGAGTTAGTGCAAGGGAACCGCCAGACGCTTGCTCCCCAGAATTATAGCACACGGACAGTAACCACCCAGGAACGACCGGAAACTGGCTGCGGCGGTTCTCCCCGCCAGACGCCGCTCAGATGGCGCTGAGCGCATCGAGCATATCATCACGATGCTTCGCCACCAGGAAGCGCACGTAGCCAAGATCCTCGCGGGCGCTGGCCAGCAACAGCAGCATGGCGTCCCCGCTGATCGGCTCGATCAACACGATCCCGTTCTCGTACTCAAGCAAGGTCTGAATGGCGCCACCCTTGTCAATCTCGCGCCCGAGGGCCTCAGCCATCGCCAGGCCATTCGAGGCCACCGCGCACACGGCGTCCACGTCCACGTCGGGGCTGGCAACGCTCTCGATCAGCAACCCATCGGTGGCGACGACCGCGGCCAGTTCCACGCTTTCAACGCTGCGAAAGCGACCCAACAGGTTTTGCAACTTGCCGCTCATCTGTGATGCTCTCCTTGCGACATGCTTCGCCCTGAGCGAGGCGGCGGGCATAGCCATTATACACATAAGATCAACGGTGGTGCGACCAGACGTAGAAAGGCCCCCGGGTTGGCCCCCGCTCCGGCCCGCGCGGCCATTACCGTGATGGATTTCCCTGGCAACGCGCCGGGAACATGGTATACTCCATCCAGGGCCCCCGTGGGGGCCCTGGCGTTCGGGCGACCGATGCGCTGAAACATGTATTGCACTAGGACAACGATGGGCCTTGCACTGATGATCTCGATGCTGCGCGCCGCACTGCTCGCTACCTGGCTCGTGCTGAAGCCGGTGCTGGGCTGGTTCTTTATTGTGATCGGTTTGATCGGCATGCCAATGCCGATTGTCAATGGCCTGATCTTTCTGCTGATCGGGCTGGCGCTGGTCGGCCCGCGCAACCGGCTCATCCGCTGGAGCCGGGTTCATTTGAAGTTGTTTCTCAAGGGGTGGGCAGCGCATCCCTTCCCGCTGGTCGGCGGAGCTGGCCGTCTGGCGCAACGGTCGGCGCAACAGATCTCCCGCCAGCACCGTCGCCTGCGCTGGTGGTGGCTGGAACGCAAGACGCGCAGCAAGCGCCCCGTGGCCGAACAGCCGCGCGATATGGCCCGCTCGATGTAGCCTGAGATGCCGGGCACTCACTCTACTTTCTTGTCACCTGGTCGCTGGCGGGAGTTGCGGGCCGCAGGCCCCCTCCCAACCTCCTCGCCGCGGAAGCCGCGGCAAGTGACAGTAGAGCTAACTGGTGTGTGAATTCACCAGGGTGGTATCATAGAACCCATGATTACTGTCCGTGTCAGGCTGTTTGCGGCCCATCGCGACATCGTTGGCCGCCCGGAGGTGACCCTGCAGATGGAACCAGGGGCAACCGTCGGGGCGGTGTGGGAACAGCTGGTCGCCGGCTACCCATCCCTGGGCCGGTACACCGGCCGGCTCCTCTATGCCGTCAACCAGCAGTTTGCCGAGCCGGACGCCTCGGTCGACGATGGCGATGAAGTGGCGATCATTCCGCCGGTGAGCGGCGGAGTGGATCGCAGGTAACCCGTTCAGATATGCAACCCGTTGAACCCTTTATGATCACCGAGGCGCCGCTCGACCCGGCGCCACTGGTCGCCTATGTGCAGACGCCAGGCGACGGCGCGGTGGTAACCTTCGCCGGAGTGGCGCGCAACCACTTTGGCGGTCGCCCCACCGCGTTCCTCAGCTACGAAGCCTACACCGAGATGGCCACGCCGGTGCTTGCCCGGATCGCCGAAGAGGCCCGCGCGCGCTGGCCGATTGGCCGGGTAGCGGTGCACCACCGCATCGGCACGCTGGAGATCGGCGAGACCGCCGTGCTCGTGGTGGTTGCCGCACCGCACCGTCAGGAAGCCTTTCAGGCCGCCGCCTACATCATGGACCGGATCAAGGAAATCGCCCCGATCTGGAAGAAAGAGCACTGGGCCGACGGCGCAGCCGAGTGGCGCGAGTGAGCGCCCCCTCCTATGCCCGAGCTACCCGAAGTCGAAATCATCGCCCGTTCGCTGGCCCCGCAACTGGTTGGACGCACCATCCTGGGCGTTGAGCACCTCGACTGGGAACGCATGGTCGAGACCCCTGCGGTTGACGCCTTTTGCCGCGAGATCGCTGGTCGCCGCATCCTGGGCGCACGGCGGCGGGCCAAATGGCTGCTGCTCGACCTTGACGCCGGCCTGACCCTGGCGCTCCACCTGCGCATGTCGGGGCGCCTGGAGGTGCATCCCCCCGACGATGAGGCCCGTGTCCACGTGCATCTTATCCTTCGCCTGGACGATCAGCAACGCCTGTTCTTCGACGACGAGCGCAAGTTTGGCCGGGCGCGGCTCCTCGATGCCGCGGGGCTGGCCGCCCTTGACGCGGCCTATGGCCCCGAGCCGCTCGACGATCGCTTCACCGCTGCCGATCTGAAGCGCATGCTGGAGGGGCGGCGCACCCGGATCAAGCCGCTGCTCCTCGACCAGCGCGTGCTTGCCGGTATGGGCAACATCTACGCCAGCGAGGCCCTCTGGCTGGCGCGCATCCACCCGCTGACGCCGGCCTGCGCCATCGAGGCCGAGGGGGTAACCGCGCTCCACGCCGCCATTCGCCAGACGCTGACCAGCGCGATCGAGCACGAGGGCAGTTCGTTGCGCAACTACCGCAATGGCTACGGCCTGCGCGGCCAGAACCAGGAGCACTTTTTGGCCTACGACCGGCGCGGGCATCCCTGCCAGCGCTGCGGCACGCCGATCGAGCGCATCGTGGTGGGTCAGCGCAGCACCTTCTTCTGTCCCGCGTGTCAGCCATCCCCACCGACGTGACCACGGGCCTCGCGCGGGAGGGTCCGGAAGAGCTTTGTCCTCCGAGAAACACCCTCATCCATCCCCCTGGTGTGCGGGGCCACCGCATGGCCGACTGACGTGAGCATGGGAAACCTGGTTTCCCCATACCCCTGCCTGGCGAGAGGTTCTGGGAGGGCCGGGCCCTCCCAGAACCCTCTGCTTCCTTACCCGACGTGCCGGTCGTGTTCGGCGTACAGGCGGTCGGCCAGAGCGCGCACCAGGGGAAACTCGTCGAACCAGCCGTTGCGATCCTCCCAGAACTCATCAAGGGTGCGAGCGCCGGCTCGCTCGTAGACCAGCGCCTAGCCCAGCATCTCCAATCGGTCGAGCGCCTTCACCAGCCGGGCCTCGGGCGTAGCGCCCTGGCTGTAGTCTTCCCAGAGCGCCAGATAGCGTTCGGCCTGAGGAAGACCGTTGAGCAATTCGAGCAGCGCCTTGCGTTCCGCTTCCTGCTTGGCTGCTGCGCCGAAGAGCCTTCGGGCCGAGGCCGGGAGATCACCGATGAGCGCCTCGGCCATGTCGTGGATCAACGCCGTGGCAAGGAGACGTTCCCGATCCAGTTCGGGGTGCTGATCGCCAATGATCAGCGCCAGAACCGCCACGCCAAAACTATGCTCGGCAACGCTCTCGACATCGCCCAACCCGCGCTGCAACCAGCCGGTGCGCGGTAGGAGCTTGAGGGTCTGCAGACGGATCTGTAATTCAGCGAGGATCGCAACCGCGCGATCATCCATGACGCCTCCTCATCATCTGGGGCTTACTGGCAAGTGTGCAACCGCCTGTGCCTGACCGTGACCTTCCGGAAAACCGCGGGTTTTCGGCAACTCCTGTCTACTGGCGCGCCCGGCGCTGATGTGAAATGGGGGCAATCTGCTTGACCCACGCCTCTGCCAGGGGGCGGGTGTGTCTCCCGCGGCGCGCGCCTGAGGTGTGGACGTATGAGTGTAGTATCTGTCTCTTATACACATCTGACGCTGCC
>JAOACN010000730.1 GCA_026417815.1 Chloroflexaceae bacterium
CTGACATAGAGGGTGCGGGGAGCGCATACGGCTCAGAAGGGGGCCATGATGCGGACGACGATCTTCGCGGCCGGCTCCCGGGGCGATATCCAGCCCTGTCTCGTCCTCGGTCGCGCGCTGCAGGACGCCGGCTTCGCCGTGCGGCTCGCCGCCCCCGCAAACTTCGCCGCGCTCTCCCAGGACACAGCGTTGCCTTCGACTCGGTCGGCGGCGACGTCCAACATGTGATGGCCAGCGACACCGCCCGCCAGTTTATGGAGCGCGGCAGCCGCAATCCCCTCCCACGCCCGCCGATCATCACGGCGCCGTGCCCTGCTGCTGTTCGATCAGGCGGGCGAGATCGCGCAGCGTGCTCCGCAATTGCTCCATCCGCTCGTCACCCAGGTGTTCGGCCCACTCACGCTCCAGTTCCTCGATTGCCCCCCGGGCGACCTGCACCAGCGCCTCGCCGCGCGCGGTCAGGTCAACCACGCTGGCCCGCCTGTCGCCAGGGTCCGGGCGCCGCTCCAGGTAGCCCTGCCGCTCCAGGTGCTCGACCAGGGCGCTCATGGATTGCTTGGTGATCTGCGCCTTCATCGCCAGCGTCGTCACCCGCGCGCCGCCGGGTGGCAGGTGTTGAAAGACACTGAAGTGGGCCATGGTCAGGTCGGTGTAGCCGGCGTCGGCCAGGCGTTCCCGCACACGCTCGACGGTCGCCTGGAACGCGATGCGGAGCAGGGCGCCGATCAGGCGCTCCTGGGGTTGCGTCTGTGCCATTGGTTCACGATGCTGTCTTGACAGATTGGTCAGTCTAGCTTACTATATAGTCAGTCTTCCTGTCGAGTATAGCACAGAATGGTTGCACGTGAAAGGGGAACCCCTGTGACACACCCGCCGGCCCTCGTCAACGTTGATCGTGCGCGCCTCGATCGCTCGCTCTGGTACTCCGGGTATCTGCTGACCCTGCTGGCCACCGGTGACGAGACCGGTGGGCGTTTCTCGCTGGTCGAGGAAGTCGGCCGCAGGGGCGTGAGCGCCGATTCTCCTCTGCATCTCCACACCCGCGAGGAGGAAGGCTTTTACGTGATCGAGGGCGAGGTCACGTTTTACGTCGGCGATGAGGTGATCCACGCGACCCCGGGCAGCTATGTCTTGCTGCCGCGGGGCGTCCCGCATCGCTTCACCCTGGAGTCCGACCACGTCCGCATGCTCAACCTTTGCTCGCCGGCCGGGTTCGAGGGCTTCTTCCAGGCGCTGAGTGTGCCGGCCGGGGCCATGACCTTGCCGCCGCCGCCGGAGGGTCCGCCGGACATCGAGCGCCTGCTTGCCACTGCGGCTGCTTATGGGGTGGAGATCCTCACGCCTGAGAGGGGCCGGACCCCGGCAGGTGGATCGTGAACGTCGCCCCGGCGCCCGGGGTGCTGGCGACATCAACGCCGCCGCCGTGAGCCTCGGCGACCCATTGCACGATCGCCAGCCCCAGGCCCGCCCCGCCGGCGCGGTGGGCGTGATTGCCGCGGTAGAACCGTTCAAAGACATGGGGCAGATCTTCGGGCGCGATGCCGGGTCCATTGTCGCGTACCTGGAGCCGCGCCTCCCGCGTGTCGCGTTCCAGGGTCACCACGACCTCACCACCGGCCGGCGTGTGGTTGAGCGCGTTCGCCACCAGGTTGAGCAGCGCCTGCTTGAGCCGGTCGCGATCGCCGACGTAGGTCACCTGTTCGTGCAGCTCCGGGCGCAACGTCACACCGCTGGCCAGCGGGCGCAACTCGCGCACCACTTCCAGCACGAGCTCATCCATCTGGAAGGGCGCGCGGCGCAATTGCAGCCCGACCTCGGCCTGGGCCAGCAGCAGCAGGTCGTTGGCCATGCGGCTCAGGCGGTTCACCTCGCGCAGCATGTCCGCGACCGACTCGGCCTGCGCGGCGCTGCCGCGGGTGATGCCGCGCTGCAGCAGTTCGAGGTGGCCGCGCATTGCCGTCAGGGGGGTGCGCAGTTCGTGGCTCACGTCGGCTACGAAGCGGCGCTGGGCGGTGAAGAGTTGCTCGAGGCGAGCGAGCATCTCGTTCACCGTTGTGGTCAGTTCGCCAATCTCGTCATCCGTCACCGCGGCGCCAACCCGGCGGGTGAGGTCCGAGGCGCGCACAATCTGGCGCGCCGTCTGGGCGATCTCCTCCACCGGGCGCAGCGAGCGGCGGGCGATCCAGATCCCGCCGCGCACCGCTGCCACCACCGCCACCACGGCCGTCACCGTCAGTCCGGCCAGCAGCACCCGCAGGGTCTGCTCGACCCCGCGCAGCGGCTGGGCGACCTGGAGCACCCCGATGACGGCTGTTCCGTCCGAGAGGGGGGCGACGAATTGCATCACCCGCCCGGGGCCGAGGTCGGCGACGGCGCCGGTCGCCCGGCCGGCCATTGCCGCCTGGCGTAGCGCGGGATCGAGCGGAAGGTGTTGCCCGCGCAGGCTCGCCGAGGTGGCGACCGCCACACCGCGGGCGTCGGCGACCTGCACGTAGAGCGTCGGCGTCTCCAGGCCCTCGATGCCTGGCGGCAGGGCGCGCACCAGCAGGTCAGGGTCGTCCAGGTAATTCTCCAGCGACCCCGCGCTCGTCAGAAAATCCTGCTGGATCAGTGCGGCCGTTGCCGCCAGTTCCTGGGCCACCTCGTTCAGCAGGGCGTTGCGCACCACCCAGTAGACGCCGGCGGTCAGCAGCAGCAGGACGGCGGCGAAGAACAGGCTGTAGCCAAGCGCGAGGCGCGCGCGCAGCGGTAATCGGCGCAGGGCGACACTCATCGCTCGTCGCGGAGCACATACCCCACCCCGCGCACGGTCTGCAGCAACCGCGGGGCGCCAGCAGCCTCCAGCTTCTGGCGCAGGGCGCGCACGTAGACCTCGAGCACGTTACTGTCGGCGCCGAAGTCGTAGCCCCAGATACGCTCGTAGACCTGTTCGCGGGTGAGCACCTGGCGCGGATGGCGCATGAACAGCTCGAGCACGTCGAACTCCCTGGCCGTGAGCTCGACGCGCTGGTCGCCCACCCGCACCTCGCGGGCGGCGACGTCCACCGTCACCCCGTCGAAACGCAGCAGTTCGTGCTGCTGCCGGGCCTGGGCCCGGCGCAACTGGACGTGGACGCGGGCCAGCAACTCCTCGAAGGCGAAGGGCTTGGTGAGATAATCGTCGGCCCCGCCCATCAGCCCGGCGACACGGTCAGCGACGGCGTCGCGGGCGGTGAGCATCAAAATGGGGATGGGGGCGCCGGCGCGCAGGCGCCGGGCCACTTCCAGGCCATCCATGTCAGGCAGGCCCAGGTCGAGGATGACCAGGTCGGGCGGATGCTCGCGGGCCGCGGCCAGGGCCGCGGCCCCGGTCGCGACATGCTCGACGTGGTAGTCCTCGTAGCCGAGCCCGCGGACGAGATAGCTCGCAATCTCCGGCTCATCCTCGACCAGCAGGATCCGCTGTGCCATCCCCGGCTTACCCTCCGCGATCGTGGTACGGCGCGGCGTCAGGAGCGAGGACACGGGCCGGTTCGTTGCCGGCCCGATCGTCTCGTCTCTGGGCCAGGCTTTATGGTATCGCACCATCAGGCGAAGGGCAAGCCCTGCGCGCGGTGCACACGGCGTATCGTCACGCTACCCCTGGCTTGATCCGCGCGCCTCGTGCCAGTGTTGCCAATGATGGGGGGACGACCACTATCATTTCGGATTTTGGATTGTCCTACCTTGAGGATCACGATCGCACGACCGCCGCCGGCGCTCATGCCTCGAGC